>NZ_JAIQZM010000018.1 GCF_023333595.1 Argonema galeatum A003/A1 | reverse complement strand
TCAACTGAATATGCTTTCATTAGCTTTGGCTACAAAATGATATTTTATTGTACCTCATTACAGCGCAAAGCGCTGTAAATTCGCCCATCGTTCTCCAGGCCGACAAGCCTATCGGAGCTACCTAGTATTTTGATAAGATTAAAAGTTTGCAGTAAATTAAGACGCTTGCACCGAAGGAGTTGTCCCTATGGCCCGTATGTATTACGACGCTGATGCCAATTTAGACCTATTAGCCAATAAAACCATTGCCATCATCGGCTACGGTTCTCAAGGTCACGCTCACGCCCTCAATCTCAAAGATAGTGGCATAAAAGTCATTGTCGGGCTGTATCCCGGCAGCAAATCGGCGTCTAAGGCAGAAGCCGCTGGGTTAGCTGTCCACAGTGTAGCTGATGCCGCCAAAGCCGCTGACTTGATTATGATCCTCTTGCCGGATGAGGTGCAAAAAACGATCTACAAAAACGAAATTGAGCCGCATCTGACAGAAGGGAAAGTACTGGCTTTTGCCCACGGTTTCAATATACACTTCGGTCAAGTTACGCCGCCACCTAATGTAGACGTGGTGATGGTTGCACCGAAAGGGCCGGGACATTTGGTGCGGCGGACTTACGAACAGGGCGAAGGAGTTCCCTGTCTGTTTGCAGTTTATCAGGATGCGTCGGGTCAGGCACGCGATCGCGCAATGGCTTACGCTAAAGGCATCGGTGGCACTCGCGGCGGTATCCTAGAAACCACCTTCCGAGAAGAAACCGAAACCGATTTATTTGGCGAACAAGTTGTGCTTTGCGGCGGCTTAAGTGCGCTGATCAAAGCTGGGTTTGAAACCCTAGTTGCCGCTGGCTATCAGCCTGAATTGGCTTACTTTGAATGTCTCCACGAAGTGAAACTGATTGTTGATCTAGTTGTGGAAGGCGGCTTAGCCAAAATGCGCGACAGCATTTCCAACACCGCCGAGTATGGCGATTATACCCGTGGCCCTCGAATCGTCAACGACCAAACCCGCGCTGAAATGCGTAAGATTCTGCAAGAAATTCAAAGCGGTCAATTCGCCCGCGAATTTGTGTTAGAAAATCAAGCCGGTAAACCCGGATTTACCTCCATGAGGCGTCAGGAAGCAGAACACCCAATTGAGGAAGTAGGCAAGGATCTGCGGGCAATGTTCAGCTGGCTGAAAAAGGTATAGCCAATTAGTCATTGGTCATTAGTCATTTGTACAACTAACTAATGACTAATGACTTTCTAAACTGCCTACTTACTGCGGCTTTGGCTCTTGTCCGTTCTCTAAATTTTTGATATCATTTTTCCGGCCAGCATCTCGATCTTTAGGTCTAATCCATTTTGGAAACAACCCAACTACGAAAGTTCGGCTTTGCAGGCTAGCCTGCCTTACTGGTTTGGGTAGAAAAGTCAAACCGTCACCAGCAATGATAAACCCCGCAAGTAGTAAAACGAACACAAAGCCAAATGTCTGTTTATTCATGTTTTGGCTCACAATTTGCTAACGCTTCTTCTCTTATTGTTACCCAAAATATACTTAAAATTATCAACTTATCGATAATTTTAAGTATACTATATTACAACATAGCTCCGTGAGCGCTGGTTAATCTTTCTGCTCTTATACCCTACAAAGGGTAATTTTAGCCTGAGTACCGAGCAAATCTCCGGAATTGAAAAAAGGTAGTCTGAAGGTAGTCAACGTACAGACTCAGAATCATGAGTGTAATTACACTATGTTTTGCTTCAGATTTATGAAAGGTGATTTTTGGATTAGACTGGCTGCAAGTGTAGCGATCGCGATCGCCCTACTATTTCTACCGATAAATGCTGCTATTGCACAAGTTCCCATCGCTGGAACCTTTAGGGCCTCTAGCACTTGTGAAGCCCCAAGAGCTAGAGGCGGTGCCAATCCTGGAAATGTTCGAGTTTCAAACGGTCAGCGCTATGAAGCGCTTAGCTTCAACAGTGAGGATAGAAAATTTATCCAAATCAAAGTGCCTGGTGCCAATCCCGAACGTCGCTGGGTAAGTACCTCCTGTGGTACTTTCTCAGAAGTTAGCCCTTCACCTACCCCCGTTCCTGCACCTACTCCATCCTCAGTTGTAAAACCATTTTTTGATACAGTTAATAATCCAGAACAGCATCGCTTTCCACTCGCTCGAAAAGAAGACATCACACCGCCACCACCCCAACTCACTGAATTCGACGAAGCGGTGCTGAAAACCTGTTCTTCAATTGGCAGTAAAGTCACAGCAAGTGATTTCAAACAATTGATGTCAGATCACCCAGATGTATTGAGAGAAATCCAGCAAGCTGTTGGCGGTCAACTGCTGCCAGTTCGCAGTACACAAGCCGAATTCCTGGACGATTTAACGGCTGTTTGGTCTAAGCGAGAAGCCTTTGAACATATTTTTTGCGGAGAGTTAGAAGGGCCAGAAAAAATAGGCGGACTGCATTTTGTGGGCAGATATCTGCAACTGCAAAAAGACGGTATTGGCGGACGTTTATCCAGTAACTTGCAAAAAGAAGAGGTAATTCCCGGCGTAGTTTATACGCTGGGTGTAGTCATCAAAAAAGGCTCAAGCACATGGAGCGATGACATCAAAGGCTATGCTTTAGTCAGCGATGCAAAAGAACTGATGAAGGATGCGACGAAAGCATTTAAGGCGCAGGGAAATGCCCAAGGAGCTTGCATTTTGCCTGTGCGAGATGGGGATACGGGAAAATCTTACAATGCCGTTTTTGTCAAGGATAGAGACGCGATCGTCACTTTTTATCCCGACGCAACTCCCAAAGGTAATCCTTGTAGGAATTAAGTCGATTGGGTATGGCTGTAAAAATACTTAGTTTTTAAGTATTACTAGCTTTCATCTGTACTGACAAAAACGTATTTACAGCGGTTTTCAGATGAACCCGGAGAAACCGGGTTTCTCTTTACCTCACTCACCTTAAAAGGTCTGTATTTTCTTGAAAATACCTGTAGTAACAGCATGAATAAAAATTGAAATTTGTTAACCAATAGGGAACAAAATAAACTTTTTTTTCGTCTTGACAAAGAGCCTATCGATTGCGATCTCCTTTAAAGTTTGCGATCGAATTTTCCTGATGTAATAGCCAAAATTGCGAAGGATTGATTAGTTAGCAGATTTGGCTAGACCATCATGAAACTTAAAGTTATTAAAGATACGGTATTCAAGCAATCTCCTGTCCAAGCGATCGATCTACCCGAAAATGAAAAAGTGGCACTGGGGGCTGGTAGAGTATTTGAGATAGACTCTTATAAAGACATAGGAAGTCATATAAGGGTAGCCCTAGAAAAAACTTTCCTCAAAGGTAGAAACACCTGGGTAGCTTATCAAGAGCATATCGAAATTATTGGCGACGATGGGGTAAAACGCATCGGTAAATTCAGCCCTAATGATAAGCTTCCCAAGCAAGTACGTTTACCAGTTCCTTACTTCAGTCAACTCAACAACCGATACAAACCAGAAGGCACCTGCAATGTCACCTGCGTTGCCATGTGTTTGTATTACTACGGCATTAGACCTGCCCTTCGCAATAAGCAGCTAGAAGATGAACTATTTCAACTGGTCGATCGCAATGGATGGGATCGCCACGTTCACGATCACCTACGTAGAGTCTTCCTTGAGTATGATATGAATGATGTCTTCAAAATGGATGCAACTTGGAATGAAATAAAGGCTCACCTAGCCAACGGAAATCCCGTTATTTACCCAGGTCGGTTGACGGGAGGGGGACATATCATTGTCCTTCGCGGCTATGACGATACTGGCTTTTTTGTTAACGACCCCTATGGTGAGTACTTCGATTCAGGCTATCAAACGGATATGACAGGCGAAAACCTTCATTACTCCTACAATCTAGTCAAGTCCAAGAGTTATGGTGAGAGTGGAACCACCTGGGCGCACTTCCCTAAGAAGAAGTGATCCGATTTTAGATTTTAGATTTTAGATTTTAGATTTGAAAAAACTCTTGCGATCGAGCAAATTTCCATCAGGGTCCCCCGATGAGTTTGTTTGATTCGCGTGCGAGCAATTCATTGACGATCGCCCGGTCGTTTTGATAAATTTCCAATCGGATCGTGTCGGAGTCTGAATATCGGAAAGTTACAATATAGGTAACATCCCGGTCTGGATCGGTGAATCGGTATTGCGGTCGGCTCGTCGTACCCATAACCTTGAAACCTGTTAGGTTAATCGTACTACCATCTTGCTGGTTTTTAACGTAGAGGATATAATAAGCCGGTTCCCATGCCCAAAAAGAAGCCTGCCAATTCAAGTTAGAAAAGGTTCCCCGAATCGAAAACTTCCCCACGGTTATCGGACAGTTGTTCTCCTCGTTGTCACTTCCATTGCTGGTATCTAAATAAGCTTGACAGGGTTGCTCTGGTTCGTCTGCCCCTGCTGCAAACGATAGAGATAAAGAAAACGGTAAAGTGCAAACAGTTGCCAAGGCGATCGTTCTAAGTTTCATGATGGGTTTTACCTCGATTTGTATCATTTATAGCAACCGCCCTGGCGGTTGCTATATTGTTGGAGAAACCGGGTTTCTCGAACTTGTCTATTCATCAATAAATCTGTTCAAGACGACGAAAATCTCTTTCAACTTCAGACCAAAGAGAACGATTGTGGGGGTCAGTGCGTAATGCTTTTTTTAAATAAATTCTAGCTTTATCCAGTTCTCCCTCAGTCACCAAATGACGGCCCCAGCGCTGATAAGTAATAGCCTGCCACTGACGGACTTCTGGGTCTTCTGCTAGGCGTTGTGCTAAACCTTCTACTAGAGCGATCGCACGAGGAAACCTTTGAGCTTTTAGCAGCAGCTGCAATTGCTCATATAATTGCCACTTAAGTTGTTTTTCCGTTTCCGATAGTTGAGCTTCCGGTTCAGGAGGCTTTTCCTTGCGAGTCACCTTTGTTTTTGGCGGCGGTGCTTTTGCGGAGTCAGAGGCGGTGGGTGGGGTCTGGGCTTCGCTCGACTTCTGGGAAATTTCAACCTCTTTGACAACGCCCAGAAGGAACTGGTAAGCCTCAGTAATAGCAATAAACTTATCCTTCGCTTGTCGATCGGTCGGGTTGACATCGGGATGATAGCGCCGAGCTAAATGACGGTAAGAAGCCTTAATTTCAGCCATTGAGGCTCCAGACTTTAGCCCCAGTAATCGATAGCAATCTGCCAGGTTCATCAAGTTAAGCTTTAAACCTAATCTCGATAATAGCAAACGCAGCCTCAAGCTTTCAGGACTTACGCACTAGCCCCCCTAACCCCCCAAAGAAAGGGGGGAACAGGAGCTTACTCACCCCTCCTTACTCCCCCCTTTCTTTGGGGGGCTGGGGGGGCAAAGGGGGGCGTAACAAGAAATATTGCGTAAGTCCTTTTTGGATAGGTTATGCGACTGCTGGGGTTTTAATTTCAGCAGAGCGCTCCTCAATGACGCGATCGATCAAACCGTATTCTTTCGCTTCCTCAGCAGACATGAAAAAGTCGCGATCCATATCCTTCTCGATCCTTTGCAGAGGCTGACCCGTCTTTTGGGCGTAGATATCATTCAACTGGCGACGAATCCGCAGGATTTCTCTAGCCTCAATCTCAATATCCGTAGCTTGACCCCTAGCACCGCCAGAAGGTTGGTGGATCATAATCCGCGAGTGGGGTAAAGCCAAGCGTTTCCCCTTGCTGCCAGCTGTGAGCAGGAAAGACCCCATCGAAGCTGCCAAACCCACGCAAATCGTCACGATAGGCGATTTAACGTGCTGCATGGTGTCGTAGATAGCTAAACCCGCCGTAACCGAACCACCGGGGGAGTTGATGTAGATATAAATATCCTTGCTTTGGTCGTCAGAATCCATATAGAGCAGTCTAGCGATGATGGAATTAGCCATTCCATCGCTGATTTCTCCGCTTAAGAAGACAATCCTTTCCAGAGCAAGGCGCTCGTAGATATTAATCCACTGGGTGAAAGGCTCTCCTGGGAACCGATAGGGTACTCTTGGGACACCAATGGGCATAAAACTTTCTTCCTTGTAGCGAATAACTAGAACTTAACCGTGAAGAGCCGCAATTGGTTGAGGAAGTTCTTTAGGACTTTCCAAAACCCGATCGATCAAACCGTATTCCTTGGCTTGGTAGGGGGTCATGTAGAACATCCGATCCATATCTTTGGCGATTTTCTCTGATGATTGGCCTGTATTTTGAGAGAAAATCTCCAGTATCGCCCTTTTGTTTTCCAAGACTTCCTTAGCTTGAATTTGAATGTCTGTCGCTTGACCGCGAGCGCGAGTGCGAGCGTGATGCAGCACGATCGTAGCGTTAGGCAGACTGGCTCTGCACCCTTTCGTTCCTGCTGATAAGATCATAGCCGCTGTCCCCATAGCCTGACCAATACAGATGGTATGGACTGGAGGCTTGATGTAATTAAGGGTGTCGCAGATCGCAAAGGCTTCCGTTTCAAAGCCTATAGCATCGCCGCCATACCAAGCCGTACCCGTGGAATTGATGTAGATGGAGATCGGCTTCTCCGGGTCATCGTATTGCAAAAACAGCAGTTGGGCAATGATTAACTCGGTTACGTCTACACCTACTTGAGCTTTGATCTCGTCAGATGAAAATAGCGGCAATCCGAAATAGACAATCCTTTCCTTCAACAACAAGGAAGGCAAATCTGGAGGGGGTGTTCTGTAAAAGGAATCTCCGTAGTACGGAGCTTGAACAGCTTTGATAGGTGAGTTCATAGGTCGGGTTATCGCCCAAAACTTTCTTCAGTGTTTTTTTATGGTAACGCGCTAGGGGGATGTCTTTGCGGCACGTTCAGTAGTGATCCCAACACCTGTCTGTTTAGATTCTCTGGCTGATTACAGCCGCTTGCCGTGGGATGAAGTGCTACATAGAAACCGAGTTTCTTGAAGAAACCGGGTTTCTATGATGTAGATATCAGACCGCCCCGCGCAGCTTGGTTGTCCCACTTGACACTGTTGCAGATATCTGTTTCGATCGGTTGCATACTACAGGACTTACGCACGAAAAAGCTATGACCGCATCAGCTAGGGAGTTGACTGAACCGTAAGTTCTTAAATTCGTCAGTCCTTAAATTGGTCAATAGCTCCATTTCTTTTGGCAGCGCTGTTGCTATCTCGCGATCGGACAATGCACTGTAAGATGCTGGCATCTGGGAGTTGCATCTGCCAATGATAGACCACGATCGCTTGTTCAAGGAACTGCTTACCACTTTCTTTCCCGACTTCATAGATTTATTTTTCCCTGACGTGGCGGCGTATCTGGAACGGGACTCAGTGACGTTTCTGGATAAGGAAATTTTTACCGATGTTACCGCTGGGGAAGAGTACGAAGCCGATTTAGTCGCCTTGGCGAGGTTTCAGGGTCAAGAGTCATTTTTCTTGATTCACACCGAACACCAATCCGAAGCGCGAGGGAACTTCAGCAAACGGATGTTTCGCTATTTTGCCCGTTTGTACGAAAAACACGATTTACCAGTTTATCCCATTGCGTTATTTTCCTACGATGTACCGCAACGTCCAGAGCCAACTTTCCATCGGGTTGATTTCCCCGATTTTAAGGTGCTGGAGTTCAATTACCGGGTAATTCAGCTAAATCGCCTCAATTGGCGAGATTTTCTGCGTTACCAAAATCCGGCAGCCAGTGCGTTAATGGCCAAAATGAAGATAGCGCCGTGCGATCGTCTTCGAGTGAAATCTGAATGTTTGCGCTTGATGGCTACTTTAAAGCTCGATCGAGCGCGAATGCGTTTGATTTCCGGGTTTATTGACACTTATCTGCGGCTAAATGCAGAGGAGGAAAGACTTTTTCAAACTGAGATTAGTACAATTGAACCATCTGCACGGGAGGTAGTTATGGAAATTGTTACCAGTTGGATGGAACAAGGATTAGAACAAGGATTAGAGCAAGGACGCCAGCGAGAAGCTTTGTCTTTAATTCTGCGTCAACTTAACCGCCGCCTTGGTGGAATTGCTCCTGATTTAGAGGCAAAAATTCGCAGTTTATCTGTTGATAAATTGGAAGAATTGGGTGAGGCGTTATTGGATTTTTCCAATGTTGCCGATTTGGTTACTTGGTTGGATAGAGAGGTAATAGGTTAGTAGAGGTTTAGAGCGTTAGTCCAGAAACCCGGTTTCTTAGAGAAACCGGGTTTCTTTGCGTAAGACCTAATATTAGTCATCGATTTCTTCGTCGTCAAAGTCGCAGTTTTCATCCCCGCTCGGCTAACAATCACTTTCTTAATTTTGTCAGCCAATCCATTTTTTTTGGCAGTTCTGCCAGGGGATTATTTTTGTACTCGAACTTGGTGAGTTTTGTGAGATTTTCGATTTCTTTTGGCACCGCTGTTAGTCGATTATATCTGAAGTTTAGCTCTGTTAAATTCGTAAGCAGACCGATTTCTGTTGGCAGTGTTTCTAGTTGATTGTAGCTAAGGTCTAACTTGGTCAGATTAGTGAGATGACCGATTTCTTTGGGCAGCGCTGTTAGTTGATTGGCACTGAGGTTTAGCTCTGTTAAATTGGTAAGCAGACCGATTTCCGGTGGCAGTGTTTCTAGTTGATTGTTGGCAAGGTTTAATTTGGTCAGATTAGTGAAATTTCCGATTTCTTTTGGCAGCGTTGTTAGCTTATTACCGCAGAGGATTAGCACTGTTAAATTGGTAAGTAGACCGATTTCTGGTGGCAGTGCTTCTAGTCGATTGAAGCTAAGGTTTAATTCTGTCAGATTAGTGAAATTGCCGATTTCTTTTGGTAGCGCTGTTAGTTGATTATATCTAAGTTTTAGCTCTGTTAAATTGGTAAGCAGACCGATTTTCGGTGGCAGTGTTTTTAGTTGATTTTTGCTAAGGTCTAACTCGGTCAAATTAGTGATATTCCCAATTTCTTTCGGCAGCGCTGTTAGTTGATTGGCACTGAGGATTAGCGCTGTTAAATTGGTAAGCAGACCGATTTCCGGTGGCAGCACTGTTAGTTGATTGCTATCGAGGATTAGCGCTGTTAAATTGGTAAGCAGACCGATTTCCGGTGGCAGTGTTTCTAGTTGATTGTTGGCAAGGTTTAACTTGGTCAGATTAGTGAGATGACCGATTTCTTTGGGCAGCGCTGTTAGTTGATTTGCACTGAAGTTTAGCTCTGTTAAATTGGTAAGGAAACCGATTTCCGGTGGCAGTGTTTCTAGTCGATTGCGGCTAAGGTCTAACCAGGTCAGATTAGTGAGATTTCCGATTTCTTTTGGCAGCGCTGTTAGTTGATTGGCACTGAGGATTAGCACTGTTAAATTGGTAAGCAGACCGATTTCCGGTAGCAATGTTTCTAGTTGATTCTTGGCAAGGTCTAACTTGGTTAGATTAGTGAGATTTCCGATTTCTTTTGGTAGTGCTGTTAGTTTGTTTGCACTGATAATTAGCTCTGTTAAATTGGTAAGCAGACTGATGTCCGGTGGCAATGTTTGTAGTTGAGCTTCGCTAAGGTCTAACCAGGTCAGATTAGTGAGATTTCCGATTTCTTTTGGCAGCGCTGTTAATTGATTGCCGCTGAAGTTTAGATGTGTGAGGTGAGCGATCTGACCAATTTCTTTGGGAATCGTCATTAGATTCCTACCGCTTAAGTCAAGACTTGTCCCATTGACTAGCTTAAGAAGTTCTTGGAGGATGTCTTTAGGTGTGACAGGTACGAGATAGTTCTTTGTCCAATCGGGTCGGGGTGGAACCTCACCAAGCTTAAGTTCACTCTGCCACTCAGAATCCGATTTACGTGAAACTCCTGGCATCTCAAATTCGTAATGGGAAAGAACTGGGCCAGCATAGACCACCTTATCCTTACCGTTGTCCACCGCAATCATCAACAAATCGACATTACCCACACCCTGATGCAGCACACAACCTGGATCTCCCGATGAGGGTAGGTTGGTATGTACATCTGCGACAATTGCATCCTGTTTTTCAGAATCCTTATGCCCTTTATAGAAAAGACCAAAATACCAGCCGGTGTATATTGATTGCCGGAAGTAAACATTACCTGTTTTATCTGTTCGCTCGACAATCTTTTTCAGAAATAAGGTTTCTGATTCAGTGAATTCCTTCTGTGCAAGTTCTTTCACAGCAATTCCTTTGAGGATAGCTAACTTGTTGGCGAAGTTTTTCAAGAATGAAGTTTGTCTTTTCTGGATGTCTTGGAGTCGAACCTCGTATTGGTTATTTTTCTTGCCTGAACTTTTTGGAAAGGGAGTTTTTTCAATCAAATCGGCTGCAAGCTGAGCCATTTTCTCAAATCGTTCCCAAAATGCAGGTCGTGGTTCTACAAAACCTGCTGGGTAATAGCAAACAAGCATATCCGTGTATGATTGTTTAACATGAAGAATCGTGTCGTGACGCAGTTGTGTCCACGAAGCTAGCTGCGTGTTGAGAGTTTTCATTGACCAGGCAGAGGTACTCATCGCTTCGGGATATTTGCGGTCTTTAGTCGGTGTCGAGAGTTCCCGCAAAGTAGCCAGCCAGTTCATGTAAATGTTTTCTTCCCAAACTGCTGGATTCTGCTCGTCAATTACATATTTTGCTGCTGCTAAGTTGTGCTGATAGTTGAGTCCATCTCTGAATTTTCGGCCTTTAGGATCGGTCATGCGTGCCACGAGTTCTGACACAACTTGGTTGTTCCCCAACGCGGCAAAAGCAACATCTAAACAGCTAGGGATGCGACGATCAACTTTCTCACCATTCCACTCGATATCGTCATACACTATTCTGGATGTAACCCAACTGTCTAAAACAAACTTTTGACCCAGGATGGTAAACGATCGCGGTAGTTGAATCTTTTCCGCTCCAAAGGGTGATTCGTAATAGTGACTGCCGATGTTTTGAATGCCGATTTTACCTGATATAATGTCAGCTTCTAGTTGCAATAGTACTCCCCAATCTTTGATATCTGCGGGGGATTTTATCTTCGCCTTATTTAAAATATCGCCCAGCTGGGCAAAGGTCATGGAATCGGTTCGACCTACAAAAGTTTGGAGTAACCGATCGAACTGCTGCCATTGCTCAAATTTACCACTTTTTTTGAGGAGATCGTAGAGAACTACAGCCGCGCCGAGTTCTCTGACTGAGGATTCTTGTAATGTGCCAGCAATGCGGAGATCTATCGTGCCGCACCACATCATTGCACGGAAATATCGCTTCAGTAATTCGGAGTTTTCATAATGTCCGCGCACTTTAAATTGAGAGAAATCTACTGTACGATCTCGCCCAAATAGGTTAAACTCTTGAAGTTGCTGACCTTGGATCTCTTTGAGGGTTCGATCTACTCCAGTATCCTGACCTAAGTGAGTCTTAACCGTTCGCTCTGCCAGCAAAGAACGCGCTACTGCCAGGAAGTAGTCAGCACATTTCACAGCCTCAGCCAACACGCCATTACCACACTTTTTCCAAGCTTCGCGAATTCCCTGTTGCATCCCTTCGAGAATCTCATCAAGTGACTTGGATAGATAAGTTTCTTCCAGTTCTTCGAGAATGGCATCGTATGACCGATGCCAAGCATGAAGCAGGGCATCGGCGGAAACGAAAACTGGCAAGTCGTTGCTGTAAATGCGATAGAATATGTCAGCAAAATTCTCTCCTCCCAATCTTTCGCTGACCACAAAGCCATTTTGCTTGAAAATTGCTAGTTCGTCTGTATTGAGTTGAAAGAGTTTGTTTTTGTGGAAATCGTTCCAGAACTTGGCTGTTGTCGGGTCGAAGCTGATTTGAGGCAGATATTTAGCTTGGCTGGTATATCGTTTGGCAAATTCTTGGGGTGAAATCTGCCCAATTTTTTGGAGTGCTTCGTCAAATGCTGCTGTGTAACCAAAAACATCACAGGAGGCTTGTGCAATGGGTGTGCTGGTCATCCAAGTTTCTCCTTGGTAAGCTGACTGAAGCTAATTTGCTCCATTATACAGGACTTAAGCACCAAAGGACTAGAAACCCGCTTTCTTCGGATATCTTTAGCTATAAAACCCACGATTTTGCATAGAAACCGGGTTTCTTTGCGTTAGGGCATTTTGTTAAGCCCTTGCTTAAATGCGATCGCCCTGAATCGGATATCCTGGTTGTAGGTACGTAACGTCAGCCTTTGGCCGTGAGATAAATAATATTACTACTTATATGGGAGCTTGGAATTATGAAAGTTAGTTTGCAGCCTATATTGAACGATGCCAACCTGGATGCGGGTCAATCGACGAGTCAGCGTCAGCTGGAGATTTCCGTTTCTGCTACGCCGGGTGAAATAGTAGAGAATGTACCCCTAAACTTGTGTCTGATTCTCGATCGCAGCGGTTCGATGAGCGGACGCCCCCTGGAAACGGTCAAACAAGCAGCCGGACGCTTGGTAGAACGGCTTAAAGAAGGCGATCGCCTTTCGGTGGTAGTCTTCGATCACCGCGCCAAAGTTTTAATCCCCAATCAAGTTATTGAAGATGGAGCTGCCATCAAACGGCAGATCGCCCAACTGAAGGCTGACGGCGGTACCGCAATTGATGAGGGACTGCGCCTGGGAATTGAAGAAATGGCTAAGGGCAAAAAAGACGCGATTTCCCAAGCATTTCTGTTGACCGACGGTGAAAACGAACATGGCAGCAATGATAAATGCCTCAAATTGGCGGAACTGGCTGCTGGCTACAAACTGACCCTGAACGCTTTGGGATTCGGCACTCACTGGAATCAAGATATTCTAGAACAAATTGCCGATGCTGGTGGTGGCTCCTTATCTTATATCGAACAGCCCGATCGCGTAGTGGAAGAATTTGCTCGCCTGTTCAAGCGCATCCAATCTGTGGGATTGACTAATGCTTACTTGCTGTTCGATCTGATGCCAAAGGTGCGGCTGGCAGAACTCAAACCCATCGCTCAAGTTGCTCCCGATACGATCGAATTGCCGGTACAACAAGAAGGGTCGCGATTTCTAGTCCGATTGGGAGATTTGATGACCGAACAAGAGCGAGTTATCCTGGCAAACTTGTATATCGGTCAAATGCCGGAAGGGCGGCAGACTGTAGCCCGCTTGCAAGTTCGCTATGACGATCCAGGCCAGGGTAAGGAAGGTTTACTCTCTGAAATTGCATCAGTGGAGGCAAACTGCGTGCGGACTTACCAACCGAGTATCGACCCAAAGGTGCAAAAGTCGATTTTGGCTTTGGCAAAATATCGGCAAACTCAAATTGCGGAGACAAAATTGCAACAAGGCGATCGCGCTGGTGCTGCTACGATGCTGCAAACTGCCGCCAAAACCGCTCTGCAAATGGGAGACAAAAGTGCCGCAACAGTGCTGCAAGTCAATGCCACCCGGCTGCAATCAGGAGAAGAACTTTCGGAAGGCGATCGCAAGAAAACCCGCATTGTCTCCAAAACCATATTACAGAGCGACTCTTGAATTCAAGGCAAAAGTCAAAAGTCAAAAGTCAAAAGAAAGAATTTTTTTCTTTTGACTTTTCAAACCTTCAAACCTTCCGCTGCTTGGGGGCGGGCAAAAATCATCCTCCCAGCAGAAGTTTGTAACGCAGATGTTACAACCACCCGCAGTTCGCTGCCCACATATCTGCTGCCCTCTTCAACCACAACCAAAGTGCCATCATCCAAATAGCCAATCCCTTGACTGGGTTCCTTGCCTTCCTTGATAATTTTCAGATCCAGGTTGTCACCCGGTAGATAAGAAGGACGAATCGACTGCGCTAAGTCATTGATATTCAACACAGGTACTTTCTGCAAGCTGGCAACCTTGCTGAGATTATAGTCATTACTCAGCAGAGTGCCATTAATCTCTTGAGCCAAACGCACCAACTTGGCATCCACCGTGGGAATATCTTCGTAGTCAGCAGAATGAATAACAATCCTCTCTGGGTAAGTATTCTTCATGCGGTTAAGGATATCCAGCCCTCGACGCCCCCGAACTCGCTTTTGATCGTTGGAAGCATCGGCGACTTGCTGCAATTCCCGCAAAACAAACTGCGGCACGAGAATTTGGCCTTCCACAAAACCAGTATCCAGCAACTCTTCAATGCGACCGTCGATAATGCAACTGGTATCTAAGACTTTGGTAGCCGCAGGCTTAAGCGTGCCTTCTGCTACTAGGAGACTTTCCACCGTGTGAGGATTAATCAGTCGCAAGAAACCCCGCCCGTGGGTATCTGCAAGATTTATACCAGAGAAGGCAAACATGATACTGCCCAAAACGGCGACCAGTGGCTTAATAAAGGCAAAATCCGTCGGAATCGGCAGTAAGAAAATTGGCGCGAGCATTAAGTTGGCAACGAGTAGCCCCAGCACCAAGCCAACTGCACGAGTCAAGAGGACATCCACCGGCATTTCCCGGACTTTCCGTTCCAAACGCCGATAAGCCGTCTGGACGAAGAGCCCCACCGCTATTCCACCTATGACTCCAAACCCGGCGAAAACCAAGCGCAAACCTTGCAGATTGGTTACCTGCGTCAGCGCCCAGCTCGGTATCAAGTCAATGATGTAGAAGCCGATCCCAGCCCCTGCTGCCATGAATGAAAGAATAATAATTGCGTCAAGCATTGTTTTAAGCTGATTAGGATGAGAGTTTCCATTCCCAGGCGGGATTAAGAAACGATTAAAATGAATGTTAGCAGCTGATATTTGTACCGTTCCATTATATCTTCGATTCTCTCGCCGTCTCTCTTTGGGATTATTGCTGTAAAAACCTTACGAACTCAACAGTTGAGCGTTATTTTCATGAATTCAATTGATTTGATTTACAACTTTTAATGAAGTATTTAAGAGAATTTTTGAGAAATTGTCTGTGGAGTGAGAAACCGGGTTTCTAATTCCAGGCTCACCCAGCTTTTTGGTTAAACCCCCAAGAAACCCGGTTTCTTTGGCTTCACCACAGGCTTTTCAAACACTCTCTAAGGATTGTGCCGTTATTTTGCGTTTTGTTGCAAAATTTGTATTCCTTTATAAGTTATGGTATAATAGTTCGATCGATTCTCCAAAGTGCAACCCATTCCTAGTTCCGCTTACATTCACATTCCTTTCTGTCGGCGACGCTGCTATTATTGCGATTTCCCGGTTTCTGTAGTGGGAGATAAGGCTCGT
Organism: Argonema galeatum A003/A1; assembly: GCF_023333595.1. Taxonomy (GTDB): domain Bacteria; phylum Cyanobacteriota; class Cyanobacteriia; order Cyanobacteriales; family Aerosakkonemataceae; genus Argonema; species Argonema galeatum. The sequence continues at coordinate 116,213 of NZ_JAIQZM010000018.1, read as the reverse complement.
GGTGATAGCTCTGGCACGATCGTACAGTATGTTGAGATGTTATGTCGGGAAATTGACATTACACCAGCATTGGGAAAACCTCTGGAAACAGTTTTCTTTGGTGGTGGTACTCCTTCGCTGCTATCAGTAAAACAACTAAGTTACATACTGGAATTACTTGCTCATCAGTTTGGTATTGTTGCTGGTGCCGAAATTTCAATGGAAATGGACCCAGGCACGTTTGATTTGACACATTTAAAGGGATATCGGGATGCGGGAGTAAATCGGATCAGTTTGGGGGTACAAGCTTTTCAGGATGAACTGTTAAAATATGCGGGCCGATCGCACACCGTTGCCGATATTTTTGCAGCAGTTGAGTTAATCCGTCAAATCGATGTTCCAGACTTCAGTTTAGATTTGATTTCTGGACTGCCGCATCAAACTCTAGAACATTGGCAAAATTCCCTAGAGACAGCAATTGCTATTTCCCCGGAGCACATCTCTGTTTATGACCTTATTGTTGAGCCTGTTACGGCCTTTGCACGTCAGTATAAACCCGGTTCTCAGCCTTTGCCCACTGATGATACCACAGTCAAGATGTACAAGCTAGCGCAACAAGTGCTGACGAATGACGGTTATCAACATTATGAAATTTCTAATTATGCCCAGCCCGGACATCAGTGCCGCCACAATCGAGTTTACTGGGAAAATCGTCCTTATTATGGTTTTGGCATGGGTGCTGCGAGTTATTTTGGCGGACAGCGCTTTACAAGAAAGCGTACAAGGCGAGAATATTATGAATGGGTGACATCTGGAGGTGCGATCGATTGCGCCCAAATCTCGGCAAATGATATTCTGTTAGAAACTTTAATGCTGGGCTTACGCTTGGCGTCAGGGTTAAACTTGTCAGCTTTAGATCGGCAGTTTGGGGAAAAAAGCTTAGAGCAGATTTGGAATTGTTTGCAGCCTTACTATCGTCAAGGTTGGGTGCAAATTGTAGGTATAGATGGGAAAGCTATTGATATTTGCGATGATAAAAAGTTACCGTTGTTTGGGCGGTTAAGATTAACCGATCCAGAAGGATTCTTGTTTTCTAATACTATTCTGGCTGCTTTATTTGAGCAACTAGAATAAGTGTATTCAATCTCATATCTGCGTTTATCTGCGTTCATCCCTCTTCATCTGCGGTAAAAATTTAACCACCGATACCAACAAACAATTTAAGGATATCGCTCATGTACTACCGATGCAACCAAACTATATATAAGGATAATTGATACTATAAAATAAATGTGATTACTTTTGCAAATGATTGGTGGATAAGGAATTGTCCTCGTCCAATGCCCGATGCCCAAACTAACCCCAAAAAACGTGGGCAATGGGCAATTTTAATTTAGGCAAATTATCGATCGCGATCTTTGCAAAGATTAAGATTGGTTGAGTGTGAGCCTTCTTGCGACATTAAAGGTAAATTTGCAACAAGAGACATGGCTGGAAAAGCAATAGATAACAGCGCCTCTGGCGCTCTCATTCTCATTATCCCCATAGCGCTTGCGATCGTCATCCTGTTCAAAGCTTGGCCAGTGCTGCTAGCGCTGGTTAGTTTGGGCGGTAGTTTCAGTATTTGGCAGCGCTATCAATGGCAAAAATGGAGCCAGCAACTTAACCCCATCTTTCATCAGCTCATCAAGGAAAACCGAGGATGCCTTACCGTACTGGACTTGTCAATGAAGGCCCAGATCTCTGGGACGGCAGCCAAGCGGTATTTAGATGCTAAAGCTGAGGAATTCGGTGCCCAAGGTCGAGATTTTGAAGACAAGGGCAGGGTGTACTACTTTATCACCGCCAACACTCTAGGTAGCATATTTGACGACGGTACTCCCAGCTTCCAACTTGAGAGCGAACCGTATACTGTAGAGGCTTTTGAGCCTTTGCCACTGCCACCAGATGCGATCGAGAAGCCGACAGAATCACCTACCGAGGCAGAGGAAGCACCTCACTCACCACTGACTTCTGAAAAACCATCAGAACCACTTACTTCTGAGAAATTAGCACAACTACTTACTGAGGAGGAAGCACCAGAACCACTGACTTCTGAGGAATTAGCACAACCAATACCTAAAAAACACAGAATTCTTCAATCTCTGATCCAATCGGAACTTGCCAGACGACTCGACGTTCATTCCAGCACTGTTCTCAAACGTAGAGACGATTCAGATTTCCCACAGTGGAGTCGCAGCAGAGATCCAGAAGGAATTGCCTGGGAGTACTCTTCAGACACAAGAGAGTTTTATCCAATAGAGTAACGAGTAGTCAACGGAGAATGGGGCAGGGGCAGGGGTATGGCATGGTCGATCGGAATTCACCCGCCCAGCCCCTGACCAATATCTAAAATCAAGATCTAAAATCGAATGACTGGTACTCTTTCCCTTCCTCCCGATGATTGGCTAGGTTTAATCTTTCGGCTAAGTCTCTCTTTGCTCGTTGGGGCGATCATTGGCTGGGAGCGCCAACTCACACATAAACCGGCTGGGTTGAGAACTTATATGCTGGTAAGTTTTGGCGCTGCTCTGTTTGTTCTCGTGCCTATCCAACTCAGTTCCACCACGCAGGAGGCCGATAGTATCAGCCGGGTGATTCAGGGCATTGCAGCTGGCGTTGGCTTTTTGGGAGCTGGCGAAATCTTGCGGACTGGGCAGGAATGCGGGGCAGTTGAGATTCGGGGACTTACCTCTGCTGCGGCCATTTGGGTTACAGCCGCTTTGGGAATTGCTGCTGGTTGTGGATTATGGCAAATGAGTTTAATTGGGGCTGTTTTATGTTGGTTAGTTCTCAGAATTGTCAAAAAAATAGAGCGCAATTCCTAGTTTTGTTTTATTATGTCTCCGCAGATTTCTGCTCTAAAAAAGTTACCTAAACAAGCGTCAAACTTAGTGGCTTTTCCGTACTTACTGTGCTAATTTATCTGAAAAAAAATGGCATAAATTCTTACACAGCAAGGATTTACGGTCTTGTTTTAGTTAATTTGAGCCGTTTTATCCTTCAATTCAGACATAGCTTGGTTTTTAACTACTTAAACTAATAGTTTGGCACAGTAAGTACGGAAGAGCCCTCATTGCGCGAACTCATGGTTAATCTCTGTAATCCGCCCTCTCCAGTACGGCCAAGAGCCTTCTGGTGGTTGCCATGCTACTTCACCTTCTAAGGGGATTTGCATCCCATTGCGAACCGTATATCCCCAAAATCGGCCTTCCCACGGTGTCGGGACTAGACCCCGATAACGAGCCTCAGCACGAACGGTGTCGATCGACCCTTCGGCATTAAAACGAAATACCAGTGAGACAGTTGTTGCACCGTCCGTTAGAGTCCCGCGAGCGGAGGTATCATCGATCGCCTCCCAGCGCACACCCTGACTGGGTAACAAAGCAGTCGGATACCACGCCGTCTCTGCAAAAAACCGCATTAACTCACCTTGAGCCATTTCAGGCGTACCGCGCACATTCGCAAGGGTGACAAGACCAAGTAATGATGCGTGCAAGGTACCTTCCCCAAACACATAGGCATCATGAACAAACACCTTCAGTCCTGGTGCCATGTGGATGCGTGCATCCCAATCAAAACCTGGACGCTGAGTGATGACAAGTTGTGTGGAAGTGAACGGGCTCCACTTGGCTTCCGTCTCACTCATATTGAACTGTCCCTGATGGACGACTTTGACAGCAGAGGCGATCGGCTGTCCATCCTTGAGTACTGTCCGAAAGAATCGCTGCACCGGGACTGGCAAGCCTTCAATCTCCTTTTGGTCATAGATTTTGGGCTTAATTATCCGCTGTCCACTTGCTAACTTGGCGCGTAAGTTATCAGTATCTGACTGCCATCGAAATCCGCCGTAAATGGTTGCCAGTCCAATACAAACTATAATTGAAATAATAATGAGTGCGATCCATTTTATCCACATAGTACTTACCGATCTATAGAGATTGATCAAAATTTCACTCGTTGATAAAACACTCGTTTCACATTCTCAGCGGCAGTAACGTAGAATATCACGATCGCTCCCAGAACCAGCATAAAACTCAACGGCAACGGTTGAAATCCGAGCAGGGTTCCCAAAGGTGTCCAGGGAATGATCATTGTCACTCCTACGGTCGCCAGCGTTGCCGATAACAGATACTTTCCGGGTTTACTGCTAAAAATGGATTGGCGGGTACGAATCACTAGCACAACCATCGAAGCGGAGATTACAGACTCCATAAACCAGCCTGTTCTAAACTGTTCTGGTTGAGCGTGTAGCAGCAACAGCAGCGCCCCAAATGTCAGGTAATCAAATATTGAACTCAGCAAACCAAACACGATCATAAAGTTGCGGATAAACTTGATATCCATCCGGCGAGGTTTGTTGACTAACTCCTTGTCTACCCGATCTGTCGCGATCGTCAATTCGGGGAAATCAGTTAATAGGTTCGTCAGCAAAATCTGACTGGGCAGCAGCGGCAAAAAGGGCAGAAACAGAGAAATTCCCGCCATGCTAAACATATTGCCAAAATTGGCGCTAGTTGCCATAAATACATACTTTAAAGTATTGGCAAATGTAATCCGTCCTTCCTTTACGCCTTCGACCAAGACATTCAAATCCTTTTCCATCAACACAATATCAGCGGCTTCCTTAGCGACATCCACTGCGCTCTCGACTGAGATGCCGACATCGGCAGCATGAAGCGCAGAGGCATCGTTAATGCCGTCTCCAAGATATCCAACTACATTCCCCGCTTTTTTGAGGGCAATAATAATACGCTCTTTTTGATTTGGCTCTACCTCAGCAAAAACATTTGTTTCTTGTACTCGATGGATCAAAGCTTCATCACTGAGCTTTTCTAGTTCAGAGCCGGTCAAAATCTTTTGTTCAGGCAGTCCTACCTGCTGAATGATACTAATAGCAACCGCCTTGCTGTCTCCGGTAATCATCTTCGGGGTTACTCCCAGCAATTCTAACTCTTTAAGGGTGTCAGCGATGCCAGCTTTTGGCGGATCGAAGAGAGCAAGGTAGCCCAGAAATGTCATGTTTGTTTCATCATCTTTGCTGAAAGAATCTCGATTCTCATTCTGAGAGGCTACGCCAACGAAATCCCGATAAGCTACACCCAAGGCTCTAAATCCTTTACTGCCTAAATCTTCAGCCTCTTGGTGGAGTTTTTGTTGCTGATCTACAATGTCGATCGTTTTTCCATCAGCAGTTTCAACACTTGAGCAAACATCCAGAATATTTTTCAGTGCGCCTTTAGTGACAATCAGATGCGTCTTCTCTTTTTTGAACAGGATGCTGAGACGTTTGCGGTTAAAATCATAAGGCACTTCATCTAACTTTTGATAGCTAGAAATATCGAATTTTTTGTGTTCGCGAATCGCTGCATCAATCGGATTCACATAACCTGACTCAGATGCGGCATTCAAATAAGCGTAAAGTAGAACGCGATCGCTTTCTTGACCCTCCACATCAACCGCAGAGTGAATTTTTACCTCTCCTTCCGTCAGCGTACCCGTCTTATCGGTACAAAACACATTCATACTGCCAAAGTTTTCAATAGCTGGCAAACGCTTCACAATCACCTGCTTTGTGGCCATTTTCTTGGCACCACGAGCCAAGTTAACGCTAACAATCGCAGGCAGAAGTTGGGGAGTCAAACCCACCGCCAGCGCCAGAGAAAACAGGAAAGATTCCAATACTGGGCGATGAAGGTAGACGTTGGCGACAAAAATTAGAACTACCAAAATTAGCGTTACTTCCATGAGAAAGTAACCAAATTTGCTAAGTCCCCTTTCAAATTCTGTTTCGGGAGGTCTGAGTTTCAAACGTTCCGATACTTTGCCGAATTCAGTTTCTTTTCCAGTATGAACGACTACGGCTTTCGCCGTTCCACTAATTACATTGGTTCCCATATAGAGGGAATTGGTGCGTTGGCCCAGTCCAGTAACAGCCGGCAATACGCCACTTAGCTTGTCTACCGGATAGGTTTCTCCTGTCAGTGCTGCTTCATCCACCGATAGATCCTTCGACTCTAAAACTAGACAGTCGCCCGGAATATTTTTACCTGCACAAAGCACTATAATATCGCCAGGAACTACTTCCTCAGTGGGGATTTCTTGAGATTGACCATCCCTCAAAACAGTTGCTTTAACTTGCACTAATGCCAATAATTTTTCGACAGCGTTCGACGCTCCTTTCTCTTGCCAAAATCCTAATAAACCACTAATCAAGACGATCGTCAAAATGATAATGGCAGATGCCGCATCTTGAACAAAAATTGATAGCACCGCCGCAAAAATCAGAATCAAGATAATCGGACTCTTGAACTGATTGAGCAACAGTATCAATGCGCTCGATTTGTGTGTTTGTTTGAGGCTGTTTGCACCGTACTGGCTCAGGCGTTGTTTCGCATCAGCACGGCTTAATCCTGCGGCTGTAGAGCGCGTCTGCTGAAGCACCCGATCCGTGGACAAGCTCCAAAACGTGGACTGTGGATTCATGATTTTTTACCTTATTTTTAATGCCCCGAACTAAAGAGAAACTTTCGGTAACTTAATGATAAAGCTTGTCCCCTTGCCCTCCGCACTTTCAACTGCAAGTGTCCCTTGATGAGCTTCAGTAATACTCTTTGCTAAAAATAATCCTAATCCCCATCCCGTTTGATCCTCAGCAGAGGTAAGTGAGGTGTACTGCATAAAGCTGGAATCTGCTGTAATTACTCAATTAAACCAGCAATAATATTAATACTCATTGCTACAATTGCGGTATTGAAGAAAAAGGAGAGAATGCTATGGAGTAAAGCTAATCGTCTCAGCGATCGCGAGGTAATTTCTACATCTGAAACTTGGCTGGTCATGCCAATAACAAAAGAGAAATATAAAAAATCCCAGTAGTCGGGTTCAATATCTTCGGGAAAATCTAGCCCTCCAGCTTTAGAATCACTCTGAGTTTTACGATCCTGATAATATTCGTGAGCATAGTGCATTGCCAAAATAGTGTGAACGAGTAACCATGACCCAATAATCGTTACCACTGCCAGAATTACATGGGGAATAACTATACTTACATCTTTTCCTTTTGCTTCTTTCAAGATAAAGGCGATCGCTAATATGCTGGCACAGGCAGCAGCAGTAACTACGCTCAAGATTACTAAGCGTCCTTCATCTTGACTTTGAGCATTACGGCGCATTGTTTTTGGCATTGCTTGCGCCACGGTGGGAAAGTTTAGCTTTGACCAGAGTTTGCGTAGATGTTTGAGGTAAGGTCATGGTTGATAGAATTTATTGATGCTTACCTACTTATAAAAGCTTCGACGCAATCAGACCAACAAGCACAATTAGACCTAATGCTCTACGAAAGTAATTAACGCCTTGAAATAATTCTTCCCAAGCCCAAGTAAACAACGAGCCAAAAGCTACTAGCTCCAACCCTAGATTAATTTTACCTGTTGTAACAATGAGCTTTAACAAAGTAGCTACAATCCAGACAATCAGTGGTAGATTTGGCGGTTGAGCGATCGCAATTTTGCCTTCGCTGTCCCGGAATGTTCGATCGAACAATGTATTTTCCATGAGTTTCTCCTGTAAATGTAATAAAAGGTATGAATTGAACTCAATCAGTTACACAAATATTTGTTGCTAGTGAGAGGGAGCTTTTTGGAGAAAATAGCTAATATTTTTATTAGTATCATTCCACTTGTTTATGAGTGCGGTCATTATTTATGGTGAGTTTTCATGTTGTCCTTGTATATTAGAATTAAAACCTTTAAATATCATCTATCTCTTGGAAGAGTTTAGATTAGAATGTTATCTATAATTGGACACACATAATCGTTTCTCTACCATCGCATCAAGCTCGATCGACCTAGTTCTCAAATCAAAGGTAAGGAAATTCTGAAGGTAGCGCCTTTTCCCAGCCCTGCGCTCTCGGCTCGCACCGCTCCCGATCCAACGCCGATTCTGGTTTGTTCTGATAGCTCATAGCGGGTTCGCTCTCTTTTTCGGCGTTTCTACAAGCACAGAGATCGCGAGCAAACTTAGCCCAATAATTTTGATAAAGGCGTTTACTGCGTGTGCATACTCCCATTGGTCACGATAGCGCGACTCGTGAACCTGACGGACTTTTTGGAGTGGAATACTCCCCTATTGCTGTTAGTTAAAAGCCTTAGACAGCGATCGACATACTGATTTCATGACTAATTCTGTCTAGCCTTTGCTTCGCCTGACTGACATCCTCATCGAGTTTCGATTGAATCTCAGCTTGGGTTTCTTTCGTCGTAAACTGAACTTTAACAAAAGTTGCCCAATATAATCTCTACCTTTATGAATGTTTTAGTAGAACTTATACAACTCACGCGATTCAAACGCTTGCTAAAACATAATTGCTCTTACTATCAATGAGAAGGAGTTATTGCCATCATTATTTTCTACCTGATTTCTAAAGATTTCTCTTAGGACGAAACGCTCCCAACTGACTTTCTTCCTCGCCAAACTTCCAGGCTGAGGATGCAGGCAAGCAACCACACCAGTCCCGCTGCATAGCCAGCCACCACATCGGTAGGCCAGTGGACGCCCAGATAAAGCCGACTCAAACCTATAGCAGTAATTAATAAAAATGTCAATATAAAAATCAATGCCCACCAGCGTTTGAATTGAATTGCCAGCAAATAGCCGATCGCGCCGTAAACTACCAGGGAAATCATGGCGTGACCGCTGGGAAAGCTGTAGGAATTTAATTCGAGGGTGCGTTCCCACAGAGCGGGTCTAGCACGAGCAAATAAGTCTTTAAGCAAATAATTTAAGACGATCGCACCCAAACCTGCGATCGCCAGCGTTGTCGCTTGGGCTCTCCGATGCTGAATTAGGAGCGCAATTCCAGCGACCAAACATATAATGAGCAACACATACGGTTCGCCTATAAATGTGATTGCCAGCATCACTCGATCGAGCAGCGGCGTGTGCAAACTCCAAAGCGTCAGCAAAATCGCCCTGTCAAAGTCCTCGGTTTCCTTGGACAGTACTTCCTCTGCTAGAGCGGCAAATCCCCACAGCGACAAAGCTGCGAGAATCAGCCCCCCAATCCGAATCGTGGAGAGCAGTGGCAGCAGCTTGGGACTTACGTTCTGCTGCCAGATCCGAAGAATTTGCTTGCTCAGTTGACGCAGGAAGTGGAAAGGCATTGTCTAATTCAACCTTTTAACCAATTGCAGGGACATTACAAGCCTAAGATAGCTTTTTCCAGGCTTGGGTAACGACATCGCTCAGCCAACGCCGTTGCGCCCCATCCAGAAGCCTGTCGTCAGCTAGTAATTCAGCGGTTAACTGGTCTAAAGATTTGCCCTGGGAACGGGAAATCTTAATCACACCTGCGATCGCAGCGGCGACTATTTCTTCATCAACAGGTTTTTGCCTTAGATCTGCCACTTCTTGAGGGCTGGCTGGAATAGGATAATTCATGGCGAATTCACAAAGGTATCTAGTGGTTTCAGAAAAATGAGAAAATTGTAAAGTTTTTTAAGACATTGTTGAGTATTGGGAAGTCTACCGTATTTTGAGCCTTTGTCAACTCTGTCTTGCTAAGTAAGTTAACCAACACCGCGATCCCCAAAATGAAAGAAATTCTGTATTTAGAAATTCCGACGCCGGATACAGGTGCCGTCCGTGCTTGGTTACAAGAAGGATTTGAACCGGGCTGGGGCGAAAAAGCGATCGGCCCCGACGGCTTTCGCCTCAGATTCCCTCATACTACAAACCATGTGACAAATATTCCCGAAACCCCAGAACTTTTGGCTTTCGTCTGGTCAGTGCAGCGAACGACATATTTAAAAGTCTTCCGGTGGGCAGATAAGCCTGTCCCCAGAGAAAGGGAAATCTTGCAAAACCTGACTAGAGAACTCAGAACTAAGTTTCCTCATCAGTATCCGCAACCACCAGCGATTGACCTGTCGGAGCAAACCATCTTTGAAGCGCTAGCTCCCTATTATCCCCAGACAGTTCGCTACTTCCAGAAAATGCCCAAGGGCGAATTCGATCTCAGGCGCGTCTACTGGTGGGAACAACGTTGGCGTGAAGGTGTCCGCAATCCCCAGGAACCCAAGCAAGTTATATTCTCCCAAACAAAGAGCCGAGGGGCAGAGGGGCAGAGGGGCAGAGGGGCAGAGGGGCAGAGGGGCCGAGGGGCAGAGGGGCCGAGGGGCAGAGGGGCAGAGGAGCAGAGGGGCAGAGGGGCCGAGGAGAATGCTCTTTTACACCTCGATTATGACCTCATCTACGTGGGTGGAGCCTTGGGAGTCATCCATGCAGCGGTGATGGCGCAATTGGGCTATCGGGTGCTGTTGGTGGAGCGGTTGCCTTTTGGGCGGATGAATCGCGAATGGAATATTTCCCGCAATGAATTCCAAAGCTTAATCGATTTGGGTTTATTTACTCAACCAGAATTTGAAAGCGTGATTGCGCGAGAATACGCAGACGGTTTTAGTAAATTCTTTGATGCAAATAATCCCCCTCATCTGAAAGCGTCAGTATTACACACGCCCACAGTGCTAAATGTAGGCTTAGATGCGGAGAAACTGCTGCGAGTATGCGGGGAAAAACTAAGGGCAGCTGGGGGTGAAATTTGGGATGAGACAGAGTTTATCAGGGCGGATGTCGGAGATGAGCAAGTCGATTTGCAAGCGAAACATCAGCCGACTGGGGCATACAGGCAGGCGAGAGGGCGTCTGCTGGTGGATGCGATGGGAACCGCGTCACCCATAGCTTGGCAGCTGAACAAAGGTCGCGCTTTTGACAGTGTTTGTCCCACGGTAGGCGCGGTACTGAGCGGATTTGAGCCGGGAGTTTGGGATTCCCAGTACGGGGATGTTCTTTACAGTCACGGGGATATTTCGCGAGGGCGTCAGCTAATTTGGGAGCTATTTCCGGCCCAAGGGGATGATATCACCATTTATTTGTTTCATTACCACGAGGTAAATTCAGAGAATCCCGGTTCGTTACTGGAGATGTACGAAGACTTTTTCACGATTCTGCCGGAGTATCGGCGTTGCGATATAGATAAGCTGGTGTGGAAAAAGCCGACGTTTGGTTATATTCCAGGCCATTTTAGCGTAGGAAGTAGCGATCGCACAGTTGCGATCGATCGACTCATCGCTATTGGCGACGCCGCCTCCCTCCAATCTCCCCTCGTCTTCACGGGCTTTGGTTCCTTGGTTCGCAATCTTGGGCGTTTAACACATCTTTTGGATACAGCCCTCAAACACGACCTTTTAAGCGCAAAGCATTTGAACCAAATTAGCGCTTATCAAAGCAATATCTCAGTCACTTGGTTATTTTCCAAAGGCATGATGGTTCCCACCGGGCGTTACTTCCCACCCCAAAGAATTAACTCCATGCTGAATACCTTTTTTGGGATTTTGGCTAGCGAACCTCCAAATGTGGCAGAAACTTTCATTAAAGACAGAATAGACTGGCTGACTTTTAATCGGCTAGCACTCAAAGCCGCCCGAATAAACCCAGCTTTACTGGTGTGGATATGGGAATTGGCGGGTGCTAGAGATATGCTGCGTTGGTTGGGAAGTTATCTCGACTTCACCGTCAGCACTTTAATCGGCTGGTTGCTGGGCGATTGGTTCACCAGTTGGCTTGCGCGTCAACAGCCTTGGTTAGAAGGTCGCTATCCTCAACTGTGGCTGTGGCTGCTTGCCCAAAGTTATGTTTACAGACCGGGAATGAGGAATCGGAAATGGCCTAATTTTCACATTTCTGGATATCAAAGTTCGCGACGAGGTGAAGAATTGAAAGTTTAAAATTCAAAGTAAAAGCACCACAGAAAATTTACATCTACATCTGTGTTCAGGACTTCCTATGAGTAGCAATGACATTCCCCAAACTTTAATTAATATCTCGCTTAAGGAATCGCTGGTGCGATTGTCTGTTTCTCCAGTCAAAGCAGATAGAGATGCGATCGCACGTATCGAACGAGAAACTGGCAAGCCAATTCAGACAATTATCGCCGATCTTGACAGCACCGATATTACCTTAAAAGCTCTAGAGGAAAAACCTGCACCGAAGTACAGCGAGTTGATTGGACGTATCAAAAGAGGTTTATTTTTTGGGGCTCTGCTGGGGTTACTGGCGCTTTTTATCCTGCCTGAGAATCGTTTTGCGGTTGCGATCGTTTTAGGTGTTCTGCTTGGTCTGTCTGCTCCGTTAAGGCGTAGGTAAAGAACCTCACCCCCCCAGCCCCCCTCTCCGTACACGGAGAGGGGGGAGTAGGATTGTAGGTTGGGTTTCGTTACCTCAACCCAACAAAAGCTATATCGACATTGATTTACCCTAAAAAAAAGCGATAATTTTAATTGCTTACTCCTTTACCGCCACAAGATTATGTAGGGGCGAAGCATTCCGGCGATAATCTGTCGCTTTACACATCAGTTTTCTCCCGGAATGCTTCGCCCGACCACCATAAATATTCTTCTACCGCGAAGGAGTAGGTTCTCTGAGGAAAAACTATAGTAGAATAAAATTTATGACTCAATCATCAGATAGCAATCGACTAGACCGCATTGAGGTAATAGTCGAAGATTTAGTAGAGTCAATCGCTGAATTGCGCGATAGTCAGCGTCACAGCGAAACGAGATTCCAAAATTTAGCTGAGTCAATCACTGAATTGCGCGATAGCCAGCGTCACAGCGAAACGAGATTCCAAAATTTAGCTGAGTCAATAGCTGAATTGCGCGATAGCCAGCGTCACAGCGAAACAAGAACCGAAAATTTAGCTGAGTCAATCGCTGAATTGCGCGATAACCAGCGCGATTTACAACAACAACAGCGTCAGAGTGAAACGAGATTCCAAAATGTAGTGGAGTCAATAGCTCGGTTGCGCGATAGCCAGTTAGAAGTACAACAAGAACACTTACAAGTGCTGCGTATAGTCGCGCAACAGCAAAATGAAATTGTCAGGACAAACAATGATATTGTCAGGATCAACAATGAAATTGCGGGGCTACGAACTGAGAGTCTTCGCATTCTAGAACATTTGTTTGGCTCCCAACAAGATGGGTAAATTTGTTGATTTACCCCGAAAAAAAGCTATAATTTTAATTGCTGAGGTTCTCTGAGGAAAAACTATAGGAGAATAAAATTTATGACTCAATCATCAGATAGCAATCGGCTCGACCGCATTGAAGCAATAGTCGAAGATTTAGTAGAGTCAATAGCTGAATTGCGCGATAGTCAGCGTCACAGCGACACAAGAGTCGAAAATTTAGCTTCCTCAATAGCTGAATTGCGCGATAGTCAGCGAGATCTACAACAACAACAGCGTCAGAGTGAAACGAGATTCCAAAATGTAGTGGAGTCAATAGCTCGGTTGCGCGATAGCCAGCTAGAAGTACAACAAGAACACTTACAAGTGCTGCGTATAGTCGCGCAACAGCAAAATGATATTGTCAGGATAAACAATGAAATTGCGGGGCTACGAACTGAGAGCCTTCGCATTCTAGAACATTTGTTTGGCTCTCAACAAGGGGGTTAAACCCCACCCCCAGCCCCTACCCCGTGGACGGGGAGGGGGGTAAGACAGGAGAAGCAGATAACTGGGCTAGTCTGTGCTGAGAGCTTTTAGCCTGGTAATGAGGGGTGTGAGGTGATATAAGATTTTAAAATTGAATTAATCTTTAGTAAAGAAGATCGATCGCAATTTGGTGTATCTTCTAACAAACAACGTATTTTTAAGGATTGGATGGCTTTTAATACCTCTGTGGGAGGATGAGATATTAACTGTAATACCTGCATCAAAGTAACCGCATCTTCTTGTTTTGCTAAATAATTCATCACCTGTTTTTCTGTATCGGTTAATCTTATCCATAAACGATTAAGTTGAGATGTGATTTCATTGCTTAATATCAAGGAAGGATAAGTTAAAAATTCGGTGACCTTGCCAGCAAATAATTCGTGAATCATAGTTGCTGTCATTTCTAACCATAAGGGATGACCTTGATATTTTTTAATTAAATTATGCCAATGTTCTTCATCTAATAATTCTTTATCCTTTAAAATTTGGGTAGCCGATTCTCCCAATCCTGACAGTTTTAACACCTGGACAAATTTAGAGCGATCGCTAGTTAAACATTCTGGTTGTTCGCTACTTATTAAAAATAAACAACTGGGATGAGATGATTCGGCAATTTGTTTAAATAAGAGATAATATCCTTCAAATTTTGCTTGATATTGACCGGCAAATTGTCCTGGTTGAAACAGCATTTGCAGATCGTCTAGGATAATTAAACAGCGATACTGACGTAAAATTTTAAGGAGTTGAGTAATTTTTTGGTCAAGGGTGTTAGGGAGAGTCGAAGAGGCGAACGAAGTTTGTAGTAAGTCGGTTAAAAAAGTGTCGATGTTGGGACAAAAACGGAGACTGCGATAAATAATATATTGAAATTGGTCGGGGATTTCTTCGATTAGTTTTATAGCCAGCGTCGTTTTACCAATTCCGGGGATACCGAGTAAAGTAATAATGCGGGTATGAGGTTCAATAATCCAGGTTTTTAATTTATTGATTTCTTCAGTACGTCCGTAAAATGTGGTTATTGCTGGAGCAGTATCTAGGTCTAAATTAGGTTTAGTTTCAGTTTGTTTAGAGAAGGGAGAAGATTTAGGCGATCGCCTTCGTTCCGAACAAATACTTAATTGATGAAAACTAATAAAATTTCCAGATGAGACACTGTTAGAAATAGTAATTTTTTCTAAAATAGAGCCTACATTTAATTTATTAACATCTTCCCCTAAAACATCGGATAAATTTTGCCATAATTTCGATGCTGTATCTCGAACATGACCTTCACTTAAATGGTTCTCCGAGGCAATTTTGGCATATTTCTGACCTTGTAAAGTTCCTTTAATTATTGTTTCTTGCAGATGGTCTAGGCGATCGCCCGTATGGGTGAAAAGCAGATCATCAGCGAGTTTCAAGACTTCTGCGATGTCCATAGAGCGGTCAGATAAGTTGGTTTTTCCGATCTTATCCGATCTTTCCGACATTTTTCCGACATTTTGGCAACTTTTTGGGGAAAAGTTCCGATCTTGATCCGACTGACAAAGCGATCAGGCTTGGGTTTTGATTGAAGAGTCATAACTTGATTTGCCGATATACCGTTAGACATCAACGGAGGATTGATTCAAATGCGTAATGCGACCCATGCAGCCGTTTTGACTGCTTTGAGCACTCTGTTAGGATTTGTGCCACTGGCTGTTAATGCTCAAATTGCTCCTAATCAAGTTATTATCTGCAACAGACTAACTGGACAATCATCTTTCAAAGTTAACGGTAATGGAGCGACTTTAAAGCCTGATGAATGTCGCAATTTTTCTGGATCTACTACCTTTCGTTTCTATACCGAATATGGTGATGGAACTGGTGCTCGTTATTCACTTGAACGTCAATTGCAAGGCGGCGAACGATATAAACTGTATGCAACTTCACTTCAGCCAAAACGCTTAAATATTGCTCCAGACCCGATTATTAGAACTTAAGTAGTAGTACAGGGTTTTAAAGCTAATAGGTTGGTTAATTTTCACTTGATTGGCCGGACGCGATCGCACGAGTGCTTTTTTATCGCTTGGCGATCGACACGGAGTGTGGATACGATCGCCCTCCTTTTTTATCGCTCGGCGATCAATGAGGAGTGTGGATGCGATCGCTCCTTACTTTTTTATTGATAAGCGATCGATGAGGAGTGTGGATGCGATCGCAGCCTGTCTCCAAGTCCGTGCAGTCTGAGTCAACAGCGCTATAATAGCAAAAGACCTAAATATCGAACTTAAAAATGTCAACACCAAAACTAGAAGAAAGAGTTGCCCAATTAGAAACTGAAGTGGCACATCTCAAAAGTTTAATTCCCGCCATCCCTGCTACCTCAACTCCTTGGTGGCAAAAAATTACAGGAACCTTTGCTAAAAGTACAGCTTTTGAGGAAGCGATGCAGTTAGGAAAACAGTATCGCCAGTCTTTGCAACAGGATTCCGAACAACTTCCTACAGATTAAAATGTACCTTTTAGATACTGACCATTTGAGCATCTTAGAACGGAGTGGAAAAGACTCACAACCCTTACTAGCAAGACTGTCCATCATCAATCCTAATGAAGTAGTAGCTACTACAATTGTTACTTATGAAGAGCAGACACGGGGGTGGCTCAGTTATATGGCTGCATCCCGTTCTTTAGAGGCTCAAGTGGAGGCATATCGGCAATTACAGCAACATCTTGCCAACTTCTGTGCCATACCAGTAATAGGCTTTGAAAGTGCTGCCGCTTCAACGTTCAAAAGTCTCAAAAATACTTATCCTCGCCTCGGTTCTATGGACTTGAAAATAGCTGCGATCGCGATCGCTAATAATGCTACACTACTAACTCGTAATCTTTCTGACTTCAGTCAAATTAAAGACTTGACGACTGAGGACTGGACAGTTCCTCTATGAATCCCTCCTCATCCACCGCTTAAACAACTCCGGTGTTACCAAACCTTGAGGAAAAAATATCGTTCCTAAAACAATCAACAATCCAAAAATAATTAACCGCCCATCCCGCAGAAATTGCGCCAACCAAATAGGTAAACCCGCCGTAGCCGCGCTCGCACCTTACTTTTTTACTGATAGGCGCTCGCACTCTTTATGTAGATGCGATAATTAAATAATATCTTGTAAATTAGATAGGCAAGTAGGGTGGGCAATATCCATCCTATTGATTTGTAAGGTATTATGGAAAAGTTCAGAGGGTAGTGTAGCGATCGGGAGTTAACCTATGCAAGCGATCCTGTTAAGCAGCGAAGAAGTTGCCAAACGTGCAGATCGACTGTACGAAAGCAGAATCCGCCCAGAAGTGGAAATTGAAGAAAATATTGGCAAGATGGTCATTATTGACATTGAGACAGGTGACTACAGGGTTGATGAAAATGGCTTACGCGCTGCTGACTACTTGAGCGAGAAACATCCCAATGCCCGACTCTTCGGGATCAAAATTGGGTACAATGTTGCTGCCGCTTTTGGTGGTGGTGTCATGGAGCGTGTGGTCAAGTGATTTCGGGTATTGTGGCTGACGGACACGCAATTATTAGCATCCCATTTCGGATTCCCAATCGCGCTGACTTCCCGATTGAGTTCGTAGTAGACACAGGATTTACAGATGAGCTTTGTCTACCACCAGAAGCAGTCGCATTATTGAATCTTCCTTTCAAATACGATATGCGTGCAAATTTGGCAGATAATAGCCGAGTGATTCTGCCCGTTCATAAAGCGATTATTCTTTGGAACGGAGAGGAGCGAGAAGCTCGTGTGTTTGCGACAGGACGGCGACCCTTGGTTGGAACTGCTTTGCTGGATGAACATGAGCTTGTAGTCCAGTTTACGCAGGGCGGGTTGGTAACGATCGATCGGTTGTAGTTCTAAGCATCGGTACAAACGCAGGCTAACAAGTCGATGAAGCGGACGGGCGAGAGATCCTTCCTGGTTGTGAAGCATAGACGATCGCCTGTATGGGTGAAAAGCAGTTCATCAGCGAGTTTCAAGACTAGCGAGTTTCAACACTTCTGCGTCCATAGATCGGTCAGATGGGTTAGTTTTTCCGCTCTTATCCGACATTTTTACGACATTTTTCAAGCAATGCAGTTAGGTAAACAGTATCGCCAGTCTCTACAACAGGATTCCGAACAACCGACCACAGATTAAAATCGCCTATCCCAGACTACGCCAACGCATATCCAGTATATTGCCGAACGTGAGGCGGATGGAACGCCAAAACAATCCGATCTTTGGGAATTCCGGCGGCTACAAGTTCTGGAGTAATTCCCTCTTCTATACCATCCCGTTGAATCCAAATTTTGCCGTCGATAATTTCGAGATGGACGACACAACCATGAATTCTTTTTGCCCCATCCCAGCCTACATCCATCAATAAAAAATTGTTCTGTAGGCGATCGACAATAACGGTGCTTTTGATTTCTCCATGACTGTAGGGAATCCGAGCATGATCTTCTAGCACATCTAGGATAATCTGGCGATATTCATCTAATCTATCCATCTGACAATCGTCTCCTTTTTTGAATTAAAACCAATTAATTTAAGTCGCTTTTTATTTAATAAAATTTGACCGATAGGCTATGAGAAAATATCGAGATAAACTTCTTCTGAAATTGCTAGATATATAATTCTGTCTGGCTCTGAATACTCTAAGATATCTTCGTAGACGATATATTGTCCAACAGCTTCTTCTAAGTCACTGACTGGTGAAACACTCACAAAACTTTTCACTTCGACAGCAATTTTGCGATCTTGCTTTTCGGCAGTGAGGAGTTTTTCTGCACCTAAATCGACGTATAGGGAACGTTCGCCAATTTTCAACCTCAGCGGATCGTGGGTTATCTTCCACCCGTCCTTTTCCAAGGCTGTTTTGACTGTATTGTGGTAGATATCTTTCGCGGCCATAATCTACGCTGACCCGCCAATTGTACCCCAATATATATGATAACACGCTTGTGCGATACGTGCTGACGCACACGCTGCGCGTGAAGCGAAGCGATCGCACCTTACTTTTTATCATCAATGAGGGGTGTGGATGCGATCGCTTCGCTAATGCTCACCTTACGCATTAGGATAAGAAACAGGAGGATTTGCCATGTCAACCACTGTTCAAGAAGTTTACGATCGAGTTGTCTGTACCCTTTCACCAACTGAGCGGCTACGCTTAGCAACTCTTATCCTCAACGATTTGGTGCAGCAAAATCTCTCTATTGTCGCTCAAAGCGATACCTGGAGTGAGCAAGATGAACTCGATGCAACAACCTTTTCCTTGCAGTACGCAGCTACCTTTTTTACCGAAAACGAGGAGATATAAGAGTGTCGTTTAATCCTGGTGATGTGGTAACAGTAGATTTTCCTGGTGTCACTGGCATTAAACGTCGTCCTGCTGTGGTTCTATCATCAGCTACTTATAACACAACCCGCCCTGATGTAATAGTTGGACTCATTACTACTCAGACAGATACTTTAGGCGCAACTGATTATACACTCCTAGATTGGGCAACAGCAGGTTTACGAGTTGCTTCTGTTTTTCGCAGTTTTATCGTCACTCTACCGCCATCTGCCAACTTGGTTCTAATTGGTCATCTGTCGGAACGTGACTGGAAGGAGGTTCGTGCTTGCTTGAAAGTCGCTTTGGCGGATTTGGAATAAAATGAAAGATGCTACAAGAATGCGTGCCGGAGGCGATCGGCCCTTGCTATCCACTCAGTTCTATACTAAGAAAGCAATTCATTCTTGCGAACAAAGATGAGGTTTAATGTAACAGTCGATCGAGATGAAGATGGAATGTGGATTGTGGAGTGTCCTAGTATACCAGGCTGTATCAGTCAAGGTCAGACCAAAGAAGAGGCACTAGAAAACATTAAAGATGCCATTTTTGCCTGTCTCCAAGTCCGTGCGGAACGAGGTTTCCCACTTACCGTAGAGACGCATCAGGTAGAGGTTATGGCGTAATTATATCTACCGCTTTTCCTATTCTCAGTGGTCGCGAAGTAGTTGGTGTGTTTGAAAAGTTTGGTTGGCAGGTTGCACGTCGAAGTGGGAGTCACATCATCTTGGTCAAGGAAGGCGAAACCGTAACGCTATCCGTTCCAGACATCGAGAGGTAGCTAAAGGAACTTTGCGTAGCCTTATTCGTACTGCTGGACTAACCGTAGGTGAATTTGTTGCAGCAAGATGAGGGTGAAAAATGCGATTCTCCTGCGGAAA
The DNA here is from genome assembly GCF_023333595.1 of Argonema galeatum A003/A1. Lineage (GTDB taxonomy): Bacteria > Cyanobacteriota > Cyanobacteriia > Cyanobacteriales > Aerosakkonemataceae > Argonema > Argonema galeatum. The sequence goes on along the minus strand of NZ_JAIQZM010000018.1, from coordinate 96,428 downwards.
CGCTGCGCGTGAAGCGAAGCTATCGCGTATAGCGAATCGCACTTTGCTTTATTCACAGAAAGAGCGATCGATCGATCGGGAGGTAGGGATGCTTACTACAAAGCCGAGCCGTAGGCATCTCGCGCAATCTACAGCAAAGCGATCGCTCTTTTGGGCTAGCAAAGGCTCAGTCCGATAGTACGCTAAAATAAACCTCATGGCAGTGTAAGGAAAAGTCCATGAAAATTAAAGCAATTATCTGGCAGGAAGATGGCGTGTGGTGTGGTTCTGTACCAGCTTTGCCGGGATGTCACACTTGGGGAGAAACCTACGAACAATTATTAGAAATGCTCAAAGATGCGATTCAAGGGTGGCTGGAAGTTGCTAGTCAGCAGGAAGAGCTTGAACCTGAAAAACAATCGATCGAGCTATCATTATGAAATCTGTTTCTGGTAAAACACTTTGTAAAATTGTTGAACGGCATGGATGGACGTTAAAGCGGGTTACTGGTAGCCATCATATCTACGCAAAAGAAGGGATTAGTGTCATTCTTTCTATCCCTGTTCATAGCAATCGAGACTTACCAACTGGAACTTTAAAAAGCCTGCTGAAGGATGCCGATCTTTCAGAGGAAGATTTAGACTAACACCGATATGCCTACGGCACGCACTCGCGTAGCACCTCGTCACCTATTCATTTTCTCACCAGACATTCTTGAGATGAGGGGTGTAGATGCGATAATTAAATGACATCTTGTAGATTAGATAGCCAGATCTATGACTAAGTTGCTCGAACAAGCAATTGCCCGCTTGAAAACTCTACCTGCTAACGAACAGGATGCGATCGCGTTCTCTTGTAATTACTCTGGTATATAATCAGGATTGAGGATATCTAAGAGAGTAAATGCAGGTTCGCTTGGGAATATTTCTGCCTCTAATTCATATTTTCTTAAGAGATCTTTCCTAGCATTAAGATAACATTCGCTAAATAGCTCTGCTAACAATCCTCTGAGACTGGGACTATCTTCCAATAAATATTCAATTTTCCTTCTTTCTTCGACAATAGTTTGACGCCAACCCCTAGCATTATTAGCTTTTTCGGCTTGCCAATATTTAATTTTTAAAAGATGTTCTATTAAGGTTGTCAATCTAGTTTTTAATTCTTTTCTCTCGCTTTTCCCCATGCTTTCAATTTCTTCTATCAAACTATCGAAATCCACTAGATCTAGTTTTCTTTCTTTTAACAATTTAGCGGTCGTTTGCAACCACAAATAAAAATCTTGCTCGTAAAGTTTTGATGTATCAAAGATAGATTTTACCTGTAACTCTGGATTCATACTGCCTTAATGGAATTACCAATTATAGCTAGGGGCTAGGGGCTAGGGGCTAGGGAAGAAGAGTTTAGAATAAAGGGTTTTAGCAATTCAGAATGTCCTAACCGCCAAGGCGGTTTCTATAATTCTATGATATACAGATTCGTAATGTTAGTCAAAGAATCCAAGATATAAAACAGGGCTTTCAACCTAAAGGTGCGGCTACACGAACAAAAACAGTTAAATATTTCGGATGTTGTTGCGCTTGGCGCTATCTTAAAGCGCTGAAGCGCAACAACATACCTGAAAAGCAAAAAGGCTGGGGCTACACAAACAAAGCCTGCCGACCCAGGCTTATATCAGCTAGGAATAAATTCCAGGGATACACCGTTCATGCAGTAACGTTTGCCAGTTGGTTGAGGGCCATCGTTAAATACATGACCTAGATGTCCGCCGCAGCGATGACAATGCACTTCAACTCTGGTCGTAAAAAATGACTTGTCTACAGATGTGCCGATCGCGCCTTCAATTGGGGCAAAAAAGCTAGGCCAGCCAGTACCGCTATCGAATTTGGTTTCAGATGAAAAAAGTGGTAGATCGCACCCAGCGCAAACGTAAGTCCCCTTACCATATTGCTTATCAAGCGGACTGGTGTGAGCACGTTCCGTTCCATGTTTACGCAGTACATTAAATTGTTCTGGAGTCAAAATTGTGCGCCACTCTGACTCAGTTTTTGTGATTTCAGATTCATTATTTGCGGTTGCCATATCTGTTGAACTCCAAGGTAGATAGCGTGATAACAAGGCGGTGCCAAGCATTGCTGTACCACCCCATAAAAAATTGCGTTTATTCATAATCTAGCATTGAATTACTGACTGTGAAACTTAAGGCGATGCTTTAACGTAGCCAATTTTCGGTGCTGAGTAGATAGAAACGAATACAGCGTCTTCCGTTCCTTCATTAATGGCTCCGTGAACTTGACCTTGTTCCGCTAAAGCCAATTCACCAGGACTCAAAGTTCTATTCTCGCTATTACCCAAGTGGTAAGTCAAGTTACCTTGTAGCATCACCCATGTATCTTGTCCATCGGGGTGGAAATGAGCTTCAACTTTTTGTCCGGGTCGTACTCCCCAAACAGCAATGCTAGAGTTTTCATTGCTCACAATTTCAGTCACCACAGACCTTTTATCAGAAAAGCGAACGTGGGTATTGAGTGTGAAAATTCTTTCGTTCATAGCTTTGTTTGTTCCTTAAGTTGATTGTTGCTTAGTAAATCAGTTAAAAGATGATACTTCTCTAAATATTACAGGCTTGAAGCCTGAGATTTTAACTAAGGAATTCTTATGAATTTCTCAGCGAAATCTAATCTGCGAAATCTCTGATTTAACTAAGGTTGAGCCTCCCCCGTTATAGGGCAAACTTAACGGGGGAGGATGTCAATCAAGCAAAAGTTCGACGCAAGAGGGGTTGAATAGTTAAAAATGCTACCACATCAAGAACCAGTAGCACTAGCAGCGCCCCACCCAAGGTAACAGCACCCCAAGGAGCCTGCATTACCACGCTATTTAGCGCCCAATCACTGTTTAGATAGAGATAGCGAATTGGCTCGATCGCATAACTCAAAGGATTGAGAGTCGCGATCGTCTGTAACCACCTTGGCATAAAAGATAAAGGTGCGAGAGCGGTGCTGGCAAACAGCAAAGGCAGGTTGGTAACAAAAATTACCGCAATCAATTCAATGTGACCCGGTAATGCAAAAGCCAATCCCAAACTCAAAGCCGTTACGCCGAGAACCAGTAACAGGAGAATCAGCGAAATCAAACCCAAACCCAAAGGATCGGGCCAACCCGCACCCAGGAAAGCACTCGCCGCGATAATTGCTGACGTTTGAATCGCGCTGAGGGTAATTATGAATATAGCCGAAGCGAAGACGATCGAATACCGGGAAGCCAGGGGAGCAACCAGCAAACGATTGAGAAAGCCAAATTCGCGATCGAACATTATCGGCAAACCAGCATTCAGTGCGCCGCTAAACGCTGTAAAAACAATCACACCAGCGGCGAGAAATTGTCCGTAATTTACAGTATCGCCAAAAAGTCCTTTAGGCGCATTTTGAAACAGCGCCCCAAACAAAACCAACCAGATCAAAGGTTGAATAACCCCAGCAATTAAAGTTGAGGGACGCCGCTGTAATTGAATAAACAAACGACGAGTTAAAGCCAAAGTTTCTTGCACAAGTTCGCCAAAGAAACCCGGTGCAGGACTAACCTGCATTGCCTCTGGCTTCAAGCTAACATTTGGTTTAGAAGGAGTTACAGTACTGCTCATCTTTCTTTTTTCTCTTCGCGTCTTCGTTGTTCAAAAATTAACCTATTTCATATTCTGTTTGCGTTCCGCCTTGGGATCGCGACTTCCAGCCGCAGCAAGTTCCGCATCCATCAGCGTTCTACCCGTCGCGGCAAGATAGACATCATCCAAACTAGGCCGCGATTGTGCAATACCAAAAGTAGGTAATCCAGCCGCTTGTAGAGCTTGCTGAATGGTAATTAAGGCGTCGCTTTGAGGCGTGACTACCAAATTGAGCGAGTTCCCTTGAGCTACGTTAATAATCGCTTCTTGCACAAAAGGAAAAGATTTTAGCATATCTTTGGCTTTCTCTGCTTCTTCGAGCGGGCAAAACTCGCGGATGCGGAGGGTAATGCGATCGCCTCCCACCCTATCTTTCAACTCCGAAGGCGTACCAGCAGCAATTACCACACCTTTATCAATAATCGCCACTCTGTCAGCCAGCGCGTCAACTTCCTCTAGATAGTGGCTTGTCAGTAAAACAGTCGTCCCCGCATCCCGCAGCTGGCGCAAGATATCCCACATCACCACGCGACTTTCGATATCAAGTCCTACTGTTGGTTCATCCAAAACCAGCACATCTGGTTTATGCAGCAATCCCGCAGCCAAATCCAACCGCTTGCGGATACCACCAGAGTAAGTACCAGTTTTTTGATCGGCGTATTCCTGCAATCCTAGCGAACTTATCATTTTATCAATTCGCTCTTTGGCAAATTTGCCAGGTATGTGGTATAATGCCGCTTGCAGTTGCAGTAATTCCCTACCAGTCAGCACCTTATCGAGGGCAACTTCTTGGGCCACGTAGCCTAGCTTTTGCCGTGCTGCTTTGGGGTTGGCGATCGCGTTGATGCTAGATACTTCAATTTTGCCAGCATCGGGCGTCGCCAGGGTACAGATACATCTGATGGTTGTTGTTTTGCCAGCGCCATTTGGCCCAAGCAGACCAAAAATCTCTCCCGGTTCTACCTGAAAGGAAACATCTTTGACGGCTTCAACCTTACCGTAACGCTTTTGGAGTTTTTCGATTAAAACTGCGGGAGCCATAGCTGTCCCAAATTAACAAATCTAAACAATCTTTACTTTTATTGTAGCAGGGGAGCAGAGGAACAGAGGAGCGGGGGAGTGGGGGAATAAAAATGTTATTTTTTTGAACAAAAGCATAACAATTCCTCATAGCCGAAAATTATGGGAAAATCTCAATAATTTGAACAGAGTGTTTCTATAGTCTTTATGGATAATGGGTACATTGTTGCGCTTTAGCACTCTTTTAGCGCTAAAGCGCAACAACGTACCTTATCGTGTAAGTTTTGAAAAAATATGTCAGCGTTTACAAAGCAGCAAAAACTGTCAGATATTGCTAAAGCTAATCACCTATTTCCCTGCTTCATTTTTAATCTGGGGAAGGCGCGTACTATTTTATTTTTACTTTTGTATTTTGCCTTGTTAGTTCCAGAAGGTGAGGCGCAAATTGTGCCAGATGCCACCCTGCCGATAAATTCGATCGTTACGCCGCAGGGAAATACCAATATTATTGAGGGGGGAACTAGAGCAGGTGGCAATCTTTTCCACAGCTTTCGGGAATTTTCTGTCCCTACTGGCACCGAAGCATTTTTCAACAATGGGCTGGATATCCAAAATATATTTACAAGAGTAACAGGTAACTCGATTTCTAATATTGATGGATTAATTCGAGCTAATGGCACCGCTAACTTATTCCTGATTAATCCGAATGGGATTATTTTTGGCCTCAATGCAAGGCTAAACATCGGTGGATCGTTGTTTGCGAGTACAGCAAATAGTATCAAATTTAGCTCTAGCATAGAATTCAGCGCCACCAATCCCCAAACCGCACCCCTGCTGAGTGTCAACGTACCGATTGGTTTGCAATATAGCGGAAATCCTAGTGAAATTCGGGTACAGGGGAAAGGTCAGAACTTGGGAGCCCCTGGCGAAAGGGAAAGTTTCGATCGCTCTCTCAATCCCCTAGAAGTTCTGCCAGGAAATACAATAGCGATCGCAGGCGGCAATATTATCATCGATGGCGGCATTTTACAGGCGACCGATGGACAAATTGAGTTAGGCGGACTAGCAGGAGAGGGAAAGATAGGGCTAAATGGTGATGTAGAGACGTTTCATGAAACGTCTCTACAATTTCCCGAAGGAGTGCCGCGATCGAATGTATCGATCATCAATAAAAGTGCCATTAATGTGGTAGGGTCTGGTGGCAGTAGCATTACCATTAATGCTGCGAATATAGATATTTCGGGAGCAAGTCTCCTCAGTGGTGGGATAGCAAAAGGTTTGGGAACAGCCGATGCTCAAGGGGGAAACCTTTCTCTAAATGCCACCGAAACGATCGCAATCGCATCGAGCCGCATAGAAAACAATATTAATTCCAATGCCATTGGCAATAGCGGCGACATCAACATCACCGCCAAATCGATCGCATTCACTCAAGGCGCTGTAATGGATGTCAGCACATTTGGACAGGGGAGAGCGGGAAACGTAAAAATTGTGGCTAGCGATACCATCTCCTTTGATGGTGCGGAGAACAAAGAAGTCTCCACGGGAGCCGAAAGCACTGTGAATGAAGATGCTTTAGGAGATGGAGGCGACATCAACATTACTGCGCGATCGCTGTTTATAACCAATGGCGCTGTATTGACCAGCACCAGTAAGGGGACTGGTGCGGCAGGCAACATCGCAGTCGAGGCTGATGCCATCTTTTTGGGTAATCAGGCGCAAATCAGCACGGAAACTATCAAAGGTAATAATCCTTTAACGGAAGATCAGGCTAGTATCAGACTGCAAACTCAATCCTTGATCTTGCGCCAAAATAGTACGATCGCAACTAACGCACGAGGAAGCCAAATCGTTGGCGGCAATATCACTATCAACACCGATGTGCTTGCTGCTTTGGAAAATAGCGATATCAGTGCCAATTCTCTCAACGATCGAGGTGGTACGATCGCCATCAATACCCAAGGCATCTTCGGCGCTCAGTCACTTACTAGAGAAGAACTGCAAATTCTACTGAACACTAACGATACTAACCTCTTAGATCCCAAACTGCTGTCTAGTAGCGATATCACAGCAACAGGTGCGGATTCTTCTTTAAGCGGTACGGTAACTATCAACACCCCCAATGTCAATCCCAGTTCTGGCTTAGTGGATTTGCCAGACAATCTGGTTGATGCTACCAGGCTAGTTGTTTCTGCTTGTCGTCCTAACTCAGAAGAACAAAGCCGACTTGCGATCGTAGGTAGAGGTGGTTTGCCACCAGGCCCGATCGAACCAATCAGCGGTAACGCCACATGGATCGATTTAAGAACAAGTTTAGCAGAGGGGCAGAGGAGCAGAGGGGCAGAGGGGCAGAGGGGCAGAGGGGAAACCTCTGCCAGCACTGAGATTGTAGAAGCGCAAGGATGGGTAATTAACTCTAAAGGGGAAGTGAAACTGGTAGCACAAGCGCCAATTGTCACACCCTACAGTTCCGGAATCGCACAACCGGAGTGTCATGCACCGTGAACGTCGTTCAAGGCAGTTGTGCATTAATTGTGCCAGAGTCGTCGTATACGCGCAAAGAGCTATTTGCAGAAAGTCGATCGGGAAATACTATTAAATTGTGAGTATTTGGGTCACGCGCTGAAGGCACTTTCAAAGCTTCAATTGTCTGTAAATTGTAAGCAGCTTCTCCAAGCATTTGAGAAGGAGCGATTTGACCCAGTGCATTCATCAGCCGCCAATTTCCAGTGAGTTCTTGTAAATTTGTTCCTAATGCCTGTTGGTTATCAAAATTAGTGATATCTATAACAGCGTTCAATTGATAGTAAATAGAAAGTACAATCAGAGGTGATTTCGGAATAGACCTGAGTTTTAACCCGGTTTTAAACAAAGCTTCTACCTCTAGCAAGGCGGTTACGGATTCTTCGGTAAGGTAAAGTGCTTGAAATGCTTGAGGTGGATTATACCTGCCGCCCAGGACAGAGCCAATCGAGGATAAAGCGGTATCGAGATATCTTACGAAGATAACACGAAATGCTAATCCTGTCAGAGATGAAGTAGGCAGTGCAGCCACAGCTGCGATTAATTCATTATTAGTCAACACTTTAAGATCATCCTTACCCAATAAGGCAATGTTCCATCGCCCAGGCTAGGGACTCGACAACCTCTATCTTGCCTGTATCTATGAAAAACTGAGGTGTAAGACCTCCCAAGTCAGGATGAGGTGAGTTTAGCCAGATATTAACATACTCCATTGAGCCTCCCATTAACCGACGTAACTGGTCAATTACTTGCTCGTATCTGGCTGTTTCGTCTTGGATAGGTGGTGATTCGGGAGTCTTTGTGGGATTCATAGGGAAACCTGGTTGAATTTATCTAGTTTAGCACAATTCAGTATATTCACTAAATCGGAATGCACCCAGAAAATGTATTACAGCTTGACTGATAGGGGTTAACGGAGTCCGGGACTTGAGGAACTTTATCGATTTCAATATAGATATCGATTTCTTCATTATCTATTTGACTCTTGACAAAACCCAACGCTTGGGTTAATAATATAAAGTAAGCTATTACAAAAAGCTACTTCATTACAGCGGTTCCCGCTGTAATGAAGTAGCTTTTTAAGTAGGTCGGCGTAATTGCGGAGTTTGCAGTTATACTCAATCAGGATGAGTTTTGAAGGTCACACGCTAATGGATGAAAATCGTATCCAAGATTATCTGCAATTGATTAACGCGCTGCTGACTTGCTCTAGCGGTCAGGAAAATAGCTTATTGCAAAATAATCGAGAATTGCTAGACGAGACATTAGTGCAGATCATGAGGTTGGTGGCTGACCAAAAGCAGCAAGCAGGACAACAAAATACTGCAATATTTTTACTAGATTGGGCAGAGTATTTGGAAAAATCATTCAGAGAAACTTATTGGGAGCTAGTTGAAATGCTACTACCCTATTCTAGTATCAATCAAGTGCAGGGTATTTTAGATGCTAACCCTAATTTACTGAGTGCAGGGTTAATAAAAACTCTGGAGCAAGCAGCAGAAGCCTTATCAGATAGAGGTGAGCGAAACAAGGCTAATTTCTTGATTGATATTGCCTCTCAAATAGCCAAAAACCTGGGATTGCCTGAACCTTCTCCACCTTCTTTTAAAGTTGATATTTTCTTTTTTTATGAATTATTTTCATTGGTAGCAGAGAGTAATGCCGACCAGGAAATCATACATAGATTTCTGAAAACTAAATTGCATTTGCTACATGAGGTATTTCCTAGTGTACTAGAAGAATGGGCATCTGAAAGGTTCTTAGAACTTAAGCGAGATGAAGCAAAAGACGTAGCTATAGACATTCATAAGTTTAGTTTATTAATTTCACGTTTTCCATTAGGAAATCGAGCTACGAATTTAGAAATTGCCATCACAGGTTATAAAGCAGTTGATAATGTTTTTACCATTGAAGCATATCCAAAAAGCTATGCAATCAACCAAATTAGTTTAGGTGATGTTTATGTTGCTCGTAAGGAAGGAAAATGCTTAGAAGATTTAAAATTAGCAATTGAATGTTTCTCCAACGCTCTAAATGTATTTACTTACGAAGCCGATCCAAAAGCATGGGCAAGCCTACAATATAGACTTGGCATGGTTTATGTTTATCCTGTTTGGGGAGATAAGCAGGCAGAGAGCTTGGAAAAGGCAATTGATTATTTTAAGGCTGCCTTAGAGGTACAGAATTGTGAAGATACCCCGACAGACTGGGCAGAAACCAAAAGTATGTTGGGGCTTGCTTATGCAGATTATGCAGATTATGTTGGACAAACTAGAAGCGATTATTTAGAAAAGGCAATTCAGTGTTATTTAGATGCTCTAAATGTACATACTCAGAATGATTACCCTGAAGATTGGGCTTGGATTAAAAAACATTTAGGTGGTGTTTATATCGATCGTATTGACGGGGAACGTGCAGAGAATATAGAGGCAGCAATCAATTGCTACTTAGATGCGCTGAAAGTACGAACTAAGGAAGCCAATCCCGACAAATGGGCTAAAACTCAAATAAATCTGGGTACTGCCTATCGGGATCGTATTCGAGATTCTAGAGTCGAAAATTTACAAAAATCAATCAGTTGTTTTTTAGATGCTTTAGACGTTTATACTCAAGAAAATTCACCTGAAGATTGGTCGATTATTCAACACAATCTGGGCAATACTTGCCTTGCTTTTGCTCAGTACGAACCAAGTATACTTGAATTTATCGTAACGCAGGAAGAGCGGACAAAAAAGTTAGAACAGGCAATAAAGGGCTTTTTAGCTGCTTCACAAGAGTACATCCGCTTAGGCTATTATAAGAGTCAAAGATGGGCTATGCTCCAAAACAGTCTGGGGAATGCTTATGTTTACCGTAGCAAAAATATAGAGAACATTGAGACAAATTTAAAGGATTTAGAAGCAGCTATTAGTTATTTCTTAGATGCGTTGGATGTGTTTAAAACTTCAACATTTCCTAATAACTGGGCTAATATTCAAAATAGTTTAGGTGGTGCTTATGCCCAGCGTAGTCATATAAGCCAAACTACAAAAAATGAAGATATAAAAGCAGCAATTAGCCATTTTTTAAATGCCTTGACTATACACACCCGTGATGATTTTCCTCAATACTATGCCGAAACTCAGAAAAACCTAGCAAATGTTTATTACGGTGCTGAACGATACCAAGATGCCTATAATGCTTACAAGGAAGCCATCGATACTGCGGAATCCTTACGGACTAAAATTATCTCTGGTTCCCAATCAGAAGAAGATAAAAAGAAACTAGCTGAAGAATGGAAATCCGCCTATCAGAGTATGGTTGCAACTTGCCTAAAACTAGAGCATAGTAACCAAGATATCAAGTATAGAAACGAAGCGATAGAATATGTCGAACGCAGTAAAGCCCGTAATATTACAGAACTAATACATCAGCATTCCAGTTCTATTGAGCAATTATCACCTATTAGTTTTGATCGAATTAAAGCTTTGCTAGATGAGAAGAAATCTATTGTTGAGTGGTATTTTGCGGGTGGAGAAATACTCGTTTTCATTATTACTAATAAATGCAAAACACCTATTATTTGTAAATTACCTTTCGATATATCTTTGGCAGAATTGACAACAGATTGGAGTTCTGTAAATTTTTTCCGAACTATAGATGATAAACTTAAATGGCGCAGCGATCTCGTCTCTCGCCTACAAACTCTAGCTCAGGAGTTGCATATTGATGAAATCTTATCACAAATTCCCCCAAGTATTGATAAACTCATCCTTATCCCTAATTTATTTTTGCATCTATTCCCCCTTCATGCTTTACCAATCAGTCAGGAAACTTGGAGGCGATTCAACCCAGAAACTGAGTCTCCTGAACCCACCAACCCCTGTTTGCTAGATTGCTTCAAGCAAGGTGTCAGCTACGCCCCCAGTTGTCAACTACTACAACAGGCAAAAAAACGAGAGCGAACTAATTTCAATAATTTTATTGCTATACAAGACCCCACAGGCGATCTCCCCTATACCAATATCGAAGTAGAGGCAATCAGTCACTATTTTACATCTAAAAATATTCTTGCTCGACAAGAAGCAACTAAAACCGCCCTATACAACTACCAACTTGATACTGCCCATTGTGTCCATTTTAGTTGTCACGGCTACTTCAACTTCTGGAAGCCCCTCAATTCTGCCATAATCCTAGCAGATAGCCAAATTTCCCCACCCATACCGGAGGAAGATTCATCTCGCTACCTACGTCTATCAGAAAGTGAAATCCTCGATCTCAGAAAATGCCTCACTCTTGATGACGTATCTACCTTAGACCTACGAGAATGTCGTCTTGTTGTTCTCTCTGCGTGCGAAACTGCCGTCAGTGATAATACCAGCATCAGCGATGAATACATCAGCCTCACCAGTGGCTTCCTAGTGGCAGGGAGTTCCAGTGTAGTTGCGACGCTTTGGGCCGTCGATGACATATCTACCGCCTTGTTGATGATAAAATTTTATCAGAACTTGCAGCAGAGATTATCGGTGGGATTGGCACTCAATTCTGCTCAAATTTGGCTGCGGGATGTCACTGGTGATAAATTAAAAGAATGGACAAATGATTTACAATTAGACGAAAATCTAAATAAACAAATTCAGCAACGTCTTGGCTGGATTGACCCTGACGAAAAACAGTTTCAAAACCCTGTATTTTGGGCAGCATTTTGCGCTATTGGACGTAACATTTATGATTTCTGACCCTTTGCTTCTCCAACTACCCACCCTCTTAGAAACGGCTCAACCCGGACTGTTTTCAATCGAGGACTTACGAGACTTAGATCGGACTCTAGAATCTCTCGAAAATGACCCTTCAGCCAATGCTGACGACATTCTGAGAAACTGGTGCATGGCACGGCGCTCGATTCGAGATGAACTGATAATAAAATCGTCTGACAGAAAAGAAGTCGGTCAAGGTAAGCCATCCGACTCTGAGCAATCATCTCGGACTAAGAATTTCTTTCAAGAGTTGCGCCAGCAAGTGCAGGATAAACTCAAGAACCAATCTAAGTAATTGAGATCGAAGCATAATGACCTCTAAAGTTTATGCCCCTAACGTTCATTTATTTGCTTTTCATCTAAAAAAGCGTCATTCAACTGATTCAACTACACCGCCCAATGAGCAAAATTTACTATGGGAAAAGTGCAACGACATTCTCTCTAATAAATTTGGAGTTACCAAACTGCTAGTTATTGAAGAACAAGAAGGTTATCGAGTTGATTTGTACAAAGATAAAACAGAAGATGATGTGCATTTCCACTTTGAGGGTAAAGTTTACCCTCCCGATACTCCTCCATTAGCAATTACAGGCATAGCTTGTCCAGTCCGCATACACGATACATTTACCTTAGCCTTAAATCTTCGCCGCCCAGAAGAAGAAAATGATAAAAAAACAAAACCTGTTCCTCTAAACTTTCTCAAACTCTTAAACCCAGATGGCTGTTTGATGCCTGAAAAAATTGGTAGTTCTCTGGGTCAAACTTTGCTTTTAACTGTTTGGTACACCGAAGAAAAACAGTGGCTTCCCTGGAAATTACCGCAAAATCGGCAGGAATTAAGAAAACTAGCCGATGACTGTTTGAAAGAGTTCATTCCTAAGAAAATTAATTTACCTCAATTTTACCAGGAAGGAGAATTATTTGGAAGCCCTATTTTTGAATATCGAAACCCCGTTGAAACTGAAAACTACTGTCATATTTTAGTTTGGGTATACTGCAAACCAGAGACAAGTGACAAATTTGTAGACAACTATTCAAACTTTATCAATTTATTTTGCTATCGTAACAAAGCGATCGGCGCTTACCAACGAAGCCAGAAAATTGAGCGGTTAGTTGCTGAAGAATATCTAAAAATAGACCCCTATATAGATAAGATATTTGAACAAATGCCCGTAGGTAAAACGCTAAATGAAGCAGAATTAAACCAATTTAAAGAATACCTTAAAGATATTCCCCAAAAGCATCTAGAATACTCTAGAGACATTAGAGATTTAGATATTTATCGGCTGAATGTTGAGCATAATGCCCAAAACTATCAGCGAGAAACAAGGGATATAAAGAGCAAATTACCAGCCGATGACCTCAGTTTTATAGAAAGCTTTTTAGAGTCAGATTGCCGACTATTTAGCGAACAGATTCAAGCAGATTTAGGCTATTTTAGACATGGATCGGACTTGCTAGAAAAAGCCCTAAATGCTATCCGAGGACGGGTGGAGATCGAGCAGGCAGAACGCGATCGCAACCTGCAAAACACCATCCAAGCAGTAGGCTTTGGTATAGGCGCGGCAGGAGTTGTAGCAACTAGCGCCCCGTACTGGATTAAGCAGGAACCGGGAGTAATAGGCATTAATAAGCCATTGAGTTTTAACTCCCTGCCTACCTTCATATTAATTATTTTTCTCAGTTTGGGCGCAGGCTTACTAACCTGGCAAGTTGCTAGTAATTTAATAAACCGGAAACGCATTAATAAAAAAGTGAAGCTGCAAGGCGGCTCAACCCAAAATCAAGCTACCTTAACAGCCGGAAAAAGTGCTGATATGTCATCTCTTCCCCAGCAGCAAGAAAAAGAGCGATCGCATAATATTGCCGAATGATTGATATCTAAACATGAATACAGTATTTGGTTCACCATCGGACTATCAAAATGAAGAATTAGTTGATATGACTAATTGGGTGAAACATCCTCTACCGTCTCCCTTCCTTCCAATCTTCCCCACCCGGTAATTGCGCTAAGTAATTAGGAATCATGTCAGGTAATTCCCTAGCTGAATGAACGTAAATTAAACCCAGCAACGTCTTTGTATTATTTATAACTTTAGTTCTCTCCACTAATTCTGATAGTTGATTTGGACTTAATTCACCATTAAATACTTCTACGCTAGCCGCAATAATTGCAGCCTTTAATGACTCTTCAATTATTTCATCCCATTCATCTGCTTTGAGATAGTAAGAAGTTTTATTCTCTTTCGTATTCAATCGCTTAATTCGGATGATAGAATCTGCAATTGAGGCTGCCCGATAATTAGTTAATCGCTGATCAACTTGATTTTTAATTAAGTGCATCATCATCCTGTCTAAAAAGGATTGAATATTAGCCAATATTGACTGTTTACTCATTCCCTCTAGATCATCCACGATTGCCAAAGCATCAACGTAGCGTCCCTCCAAGATGCTTGTTCTTAAGTCGATTAATTCTTGACTCATATAGCTAGGGACTAGGGGCTAGGGGCTAGGCTTCGACGTGAGCGCTCAGCCGAACGGGACTAGGGAAGAAGTGTTTATAATCAAGGGCTTCGCCGTGAGCGCGGAAGTTGAGCTTTGTCGAAACTCAGCCGAACGGTTTCAGGAATTCAGAATGTCTTAACCGCCAAGGCGGTTGCTATATATTTTACCTTCACCAGGCATATTTTATCTTTGTAGGCATAGAAACCCGGTTTCTTTAAGAAACCGGGTTTCTGAGTCCGCCTATTTTTAAGAAACCGGGTTTCTAATCCCGCTTATCCGAATAGTATCGATCGCAATCTCACTGCAACATCGGTATCGCGCTAACTATTGCCTGCAAATTCTCACCCAAGTTAGCTGTAAGATAACGAGTCACAGGTAAACTATCGACGACGATACCAGCACACAGCAACATCATATAGACGATCGAGTATTTAAAGAGCGATCGGGCCAAATCTTTCTCCTCTGGATTCTGCAACAAATCCCAAGCCTTCTGGATAAACTTCCAACCCAGCACAGCGGCTAACAAACCATAAACAACACCCGCCGTACCCAGAGGATAAATTAGCACGAACGTTGCAGGAACCATAATCAGCGTGTAAATCCAGATTTGGCGGGTAGTAGCAACCTCACCAACTACAACTGGTAACATGGGAATGTTTACCTTAGCGTAATCATCGCCAATCATTAAAGCCAGCGCCCAGAAATGGGGAGGCGTCCATAAAAAGACGATCGCAAATAACATCCACGCTGACCAGCTTAAACTACCAGTCACAGCCGCCCATCCTACCAAAGCCGGAATCGCACCAGCAGCACCACCAATCACAATGTTTTGAGTAGTGTGGCGTTTCAGCAAGTGGGTGTAAATTGCCATGTAGAAAACTATACCCGACATTGCCAACAGCGCCGCCAGCAAATTTGCAAACACACTCAGCAGAGTAAAAGAGAGAGAAGCGAGGATAATTGCAAATAGCAACGCATCTCGCGGCTGCACTCTACCCGCAGGAATAGGGCGATGGCGAGTGCGTTCCATTGCATAATCGATATCGCGATCGTAGATGCAATTGAGCGTCTGAGCCGCAGCCGCAGCAAGAGTTCCACCCGCCAGCGTAACTAGCAGCAACAGCGGATCTACCCGTCCCTCTGACGCCATCCACATACTCGCAGCTGTTGTAATTAGCAGCAGCGGTATAATGCGAGGCTTCGTCAGCTGATAGTAGCTCAGAATTACCTCTTTAAGGTTTTGATGGTGACGGGAAACCCCAGTAGCAATAATTTCTTGCATGAATTCTGTTAGTCCTTTGCTAATTGCTAATTGCTAATTGCCCAAGGGTAATTTTAGATTTCAAATTGCAGATTTCACATTTAATTTTTCAATCATAAATTTGAAATTTGCAATTGGAAATTCCCTCTAACTATTAGCTTGCGAAGGCGAGAAGCGGGGTGTACTTAATACATCGCGCCATGCCAAAACAGCGAACGCAACCAGCGATCCCAGTAATGTCGCTCCGACTGCTTGATGAGCTACTGTTAAAGGTTCCACCTGGAGATGCAGGCGCAAAGTTGCCACACCAAGAGCAATTTGGCATACCAACAAACCAGCGGCAGTATTAGCCAGCAGCCGGAGAGTGGGATGCACTGCGGGTGTGCGCCATGTCATAATTAGCACAGCCAGAGTTGCCAAAGTAGGTGGAACGACACCAGCAATGTGGCTATTCATCACCGCGCAGAGTTGAGACGCGCCAAAGCATTGGTGCAGAGCCCAGCGGGATGCCACCAGTCCACCCAAAATACTTTGCAGATAAACTAAGATAGCGGCACTTAAGCTTACAAGAGCTAACTTACGGGCTGTGCCGGTGCCTTCGTAGGGCAAAAGAGCCATGCCGATCGCAATTAGGGTGATGAAAAACAACAAAGCGCACCCCAAGTGAGCGGTTACAATGTCAAACCGCAATAATTGTGTAACGGTGAGTCCTCCCAAGACGCCTTGGAAAACGATCGAAAAGAATGCGAACGCGGACGCTAGAGGCAGCCAAGGCGGTGACTGACGCCGATACCACCACGACAAGCCTACCAGAGCGATCGCAGAAAGGCCAATTAAAGCCGCATCCAATCGGTGAAACCACTCCAAGAACACCTGAAGATTCATCTGCTGGCTGGGTACTAACTGACCGTAGCACAGGGGCCAGTCCGGGCAAGCCAACCCAGCATTCATCACCCGCGTAGCACTGCCCACTGCCATCAAAAGCAGCGTCGCTACGGCTATCTTCCAGACAAAGCGACGGATAAAATCTACGGGGGTGGTAGCTTCCGTGCGAACATCCTGATGCAACACAGTCTCAGCCATGAGCTGTACCTTCGGGTTAATCACTTTCCCAATGTTAAGCAAATTCTGAACATCCGCTCATTCCGAGCCTAGCACCGCAAGAACTCAATGGTCGGCTCTAGCTAATAATGTACCGATCGAATCCTGTTAGGCGGAAAACCTTTAGGTATTTTTTGCTTCCAAAATATTTACTTTATCTTGACTTTTTCCCAAAATATGAGAATACGGTAAGATTTTTTGTAACAAAAGTAACATACATCCCAGGCGTAACAGACGAACATACAATGCGAGTACAGCCGAATTGATATTAAAGCAACTGCCTTGGCAGTTAGGACGTTCTTAATTCCTGAAACCGTTCGGCTGAGCTATCACGGCGAAACCCTAGCCCCTAGCCCCTTCTGACCCTAGCCCCTAGCCCCTAGCCCCTAGTCCCTAGCTATAAAAGGTTGAGTTCGGTAAAATCCACACCTACAGAAGCGATCCTGAAGAAATCTTGAAAAAATCGCCTGGGAAACCCCACCTTTATCGACTCCTGTTTTACCTTGGGAAGGGTTCATCAACAGTAGTCACTTTCCTAACATTTACTTACAAACATTTACTTTTCCTCACGCCCTTGCCACCCTTGCCAAACCCATAGTAAAATTTGGCTATGCTACTGGGATTATTAACCAAAATCAAAGTCAACTCTTCGCTGCGGCAATCTCTAGCCAAACACGCAGGCGTAGCACGTCACGCCTGGAATCAGGGTTTGGCTTTATGTCAAACTGTCTTAGAACACAACCGTTCTTACCCAGAATCCAAAATTAAATTCCCCACAGCCATAGACCTGCATAAATGGCTAGTAGCATCAATAAAATCCCAAAATCCTTGGTATTACGAAGTAAGTAAATGCGCCCCCCAATATGCCTTAAGGCATTTGTCAGAAGCATTTAAACAGTTCTTCAACGGTGTAAAAGGGTTACCTAAATTCAAGAAAAAAGGTCACACAGACTCATTCACTCTAGATGGTTCAATCCACATAGAACACCAGAGCATCAAAGTACCAATCTTAGGAAAGCTGAAAACTTTTGAGCGATTACCAGTAGGGACAAAACCGAAATCAGTCACCATTAGCAGAAAAGCAGACAGCTGGTTTATCTCATTTAAAATAGAAAAGCCAATTCAATCAACACCAAAAAAACGGGATGTAGTGGGAGTAGACTTAGGAATAAAAACCCTGGCTACCCTATCGACAGGAGAGATATTTCAAGGTGCAAAGTCTTACCAAAAAGCCAAACATAAATTAGCCAAACTCCAACGCATTGTAGCACGTCGTCAAAAAGGTTCTGCCAACAGGTTTAAAGCAGTCAAAGCCTTAGCTAGACTGCATCAAAAGATAGCCAATATCCGCAAGGACACATTACATAAACTCACCTCTTACTTAAGCAAAAACCACGCAGTAGTAGGAATTGAGGATTTGAATGTGTCAGGGATGATGGCTAATCATTGTTTAGCTGCATCGATAGGGGATATGGGATTTTATGAATTCCGTCGCCAGTTAGAATATAAATGTCCCTTGTATGGCAGTAAGCTAGTAGTGATTGGCAGGTTTAAGCCAAGTAGTAAAACCTGTTCAAATTGCGGTTTCGTCAAAGAGGTTTTGGAATTATCAGAACGAGTTTATCGATGTGATTGTGGCTTAGAATTGGATAGAGACTTGAATGCCGCAATTAATATCGAGAAATTAACGCGGGAAGTTCTCTCGTGTCTGCTTGTGGATGGGGTGCTGCCGACAGTCCCAGATGAAACAGGAAGTTTTTGTTAATGAATGTTAGCAAAAATCGAACGGAATCAGTACTGAAAAACGGATAGCTTGTCTAAAATCAAGGCAGACGGACTTTTCGATGCTTAAGGGGCCGACCCGCGTCTTGACATCAGCCAGCCTGGATGAAAAATCAAGCAGTTATGCAAGCAACCTAAATCGCCGTGAAAATCCCAAGTAACATCTCAACTCTAATCGCTGGTATTGTGCTGACCCTTGTCAGCCTCTGGTACGGCCAGAATCATGGCCTACTGCCAGTGGCAGCCTCCGAAGAAGCGCCTTTGGTAGACAATTTATTCAACCTGATGATGACCATCTCCACAGGTCTGTTTCTCATAGTTCAGGGCGTTATAATCTATTGCGTCATTAAATTTCGCAGGCGTCCGGGTGATATGACAGACGGGCCGCCGACGCACGGTAACGTTCCCCTGGAAATTTTGTGGACAGCGATTCCCGCCATCATTGTGCTTGTGATTGGGGTCTACAGCTTTGAGGTTTACAATGCTATGGGCGGCTTAGATCCTATGGCCGGTCACGGTATGCAGGCTATGAAGAAGATGCCCGGATCTGCTCTAGCAGCCACCTTAGACAGCGATACACAGCAAAATGCTCTCGGTATTGGTGCTTCCCCAGAAGAAAGCTCAGTCGCCCAGATACAAATTAACGTAACTGGTTTGCAGTTTGCCTGGATTTTTAGCTATCCCGATAGTGGCGTCGTTTCTGGCGAATTGCACGTCCCCGTCGGACGGCAAGTAAAACTAAACATCTCCGCCAACGACGTGATCCATTCCTTCTGGGTACCTGAATTCCGCCTCAAGCAAGATGCAATTCCAGGTAGTGAAACCCAACTGCAATTCACTCCCAAAGTAGCTGGCACCTACTCTGTGATTTGTGCCGAACTCTGCGGTTCCTATCATGGCAGCATGAAAACGCAGGTCATAGTCCAGACACTGGAAGAATTTGATGCCTGGATTCAAAGTCAGCAGGAAGTGGCAAGCTTCGATAACCTCGATCGGGCCGTGGCAGTAAACCCAGCCGAAATGTCAACTGCTAAATTTCTAGCTCCCTACGCAGCCGAAATGGGGATAAACTCTGATACTCTCAAGCAAATTCACCCATCTCATCACGAAATTTAGATTTTGGATTTCAGATTAAAGATTGAATTCCAAATCTTTAATCGGAAATCTCAAATTCAAAATCCCTAATCCCAAATTGCTATGACCACACAAGTACAGCTTGAAGAAACAGCTATATCGGCTGCCCACGGAGAAGAAACTGACAATAATTGGCGAAAATACTTTGGCTTTAGCACCGACCATAAAGTGATAGGCATTCAATACCTCGTCACCACATTTATTTTCTATCTCATTGGCGGTGCTTTAGCCTCTGCGGTTCGCACGGAACTCGCCACGCCAGACCCAGATTTTGTCAGCCCCGAACTCTACAACAGTTTGTTTACGATCCACGCCACAGTAATGATTTTCTTGTGGATTGTGCCTGCTGCCACTGGTGGATTTGGCAACTACCTGATCCCCTTGATGATCGGGGCGCGGGATATGGCGTTCCCACGATTGAATGCTGTTGCCTTTTGGATGATTCCCCCTGCTGGTATCTTGCTGTTGAGCAGCTTCTTCGTTGGCGCAGCAGGTGCAGGTTGGACATCTTATCCCCCTTTAAGCATCATCAGCGGCAAAGCGGGTGAGATGATTTGGATTCTCAGCGTTCTCTTACTGGGAACCTCTTCAATTTTGGGTGCGGTGAACTTTTTAGTCACTCTCCTCAAGATGCGAATTCCCGGTATGAGTCTCAATCAGATGCCCTTGTTTTGCTGGGCAATGCTATCAGCTTCGGCACTGATTTTGATCGCGACGCCAGTATTAGCAGGAGCCTTGATTCTGCTCAGTTTTGACCTCATAGCGGGTACAGCTTTCTTTAACCCGACTGGCGGGGGCAATCCGGTGGTTTACCAGCATATGTTCTGGTTTTATTCCCACCCGGCTGTTTACATCATGATTCTGCCGGTGTTTGGCATGATCTCGGAAATTCTGCCGATTTATTCCCGCAAGCCGATATTTGGTTATCGCGCGATCGCATATTCCAGCATAGCCATTAGTTTCTTGGGGCTGATTGTCTGGGCGCACCATATGTTCACCAGCGGCACTCCCGCTTGGTTGCGGATGTTCTTCATGATCGCC
Organism: Argonema galeatum A003/A1; assembly: GCF_023333595.1. Lineage (GTDB taxonomy): Bacteria > Cyanobacteriota > Cyanobacteriia > Cyanobacteriales > Aerosakkonemataceae > Argonema > Argonema galeatum. Next base: position 75,685 of record NZ_JAIQZM010000018.1, on the reverse strand, counting down.
ACAATGATCATTGCCGTACCCACCGGAATTAAGGTATTCAGCTGGTTAGCTACCATCTGGGGCGGTAAACTGCGCCTCAACAGCGCCATGCTGTTTGCTTTGGGCTTTGTGTCGATGTTTGTGATCGGCGGTTTGAGCGGCATCATGGTAGCAGCAGTGCCCTTCGACATCCACGTTCACGACACTTATTTTATCGTGGCTCACCTGCACTACGTCTTGTTTGGTGGCAGTGTGTTCGGTTTGTATGGCGGTTTATATCACTGGTTCCCCAAAATGACGGGGCGCATGATGAACGAAACCTGGGGCCAAGTTCATTTTGCCCTGACACTGATCGGCTTTAATATGTGCTTCATGCCCATGCACAAGCTGGGGATGGAAGGTATGCCTCGGCGGGTAGCAATGTACGATCCCAAATTTGCCGCCCTCAATATGGTTTGCACCATAGGTGCTTATATTCTCGCGGTTTCTACGATTCCCTTTATCATCAATGCTGTTTGGAGTTGGTTCCGTGGCCCCAAAGCTGCTGACAATCCCTGGCAAGCTTTGACTTTGGAATGGATGACTTCTTCACCGCCGCCAGTGGAGAATTTCTTGAAAGAGCCGGTTTTAGCGACAGGGCCCTATGACTATGGGACGCGCACTCCTCTCAACATTCGCAAGCTTGTGGCTAACAAAGTTGCCGAAGCTAAAACGTCATCGGGAATTCCCTTAGAAAAGCTTCAAGCTTCAGACTTGTTTAGCACTCCCGGTTCTGTTTTCTCATCGGGATCTGAATCAAGTGTTGCTGCTGAAACCCTTCAGGATGAAGACCCGATGTTGTCAGGAGGCACAAACTCGGTCTTGCGGGCTAAACCAGATCCAAATTTTGCTGTCAATCCTGAAGACCGTAAAGAGGAGTAAGTCACTCATTCAAAAGTCAAAAGGCAAAAGAAATTAGGAAGAATATATTTTTTCTTTTGCCTTACCCTCTAGCAATTTCAGATTTCAGATTTCAGATTTAAAATTGTCGATTCAAAATAAATTTGCAATCTAAAATCTGAAATCTGAAATTTCCCCTCTTCCCCTAGCCCCTAGCCTCTTCCTTAAAATAGATAGCCATGCAAAGTTCAACCATCGATCCAGCTAAAACTGCCCTGAACTATCACGCTAGTTCTGAGGCAGTTGCAGGCCATCATCATGAAGAACATCCCGATCACCGCATCTTCGGAGTGATTGTTTTTCTGATTGCCGAGGCAATGATCTTTTTAGGATTATTTGCCGCCTATCTTACCTTCCGGTCTGTGGCACCGATATGGCCGCCGGAAGGAACGCCAGAACGAGAGTTATTGCTGCCAGGAATCAATACGCTGATTCTGATTTCCAGCAGTTTTGTGATTCATAAGGCGGATACGGCTATCAAAAAGAACGATGTGGCGGGTTTGCGAAATTGGTTTATTGCCACTGCGATTATGGGCGCAATTTTCTTGGCCGGTCAGGTTTATGAGTACGCCCATCTAGAATTCGGCCTCACAACCAACTTGTATGCCAGCACGTTTTATGTTTTGACTGGCTTTCACGGTCTGCACGTTTGTTTTGGGGTGGTGTTGATTTTGGGTGTGTTGTGGCGATCGCTCAAGAAAGGCCGCTACAGCAGCGAAAGCCATTTTGGTGTAGAAGCTGCTGAACTCTACTGGCACTTTGTCGATATCGTTTGGATTGTTCTTTTCCTGCTGCTTTATATTTTGTGAGTCAAGTTAACGTTTTTTTTGACAGAAAAACCCCCTGTTGGGGGTTTTTTATTGAAACCAAGCTTTGTTAGTATAAATACTGTTTTTTTACTATTAGATATCTCCTTTCAAAGAATGTAGAGACGTTGCATGCAACGTCTCTACAAGGGTTCTAGGGTTAGCACCTTTAATTTATGGAGATGTCTATTAGATATTTAAACGTTATGGCGGATTCTAAACCCTTCTGACCCTAGTCCCTAGTCCCTAGCTATAACTGTATAGTGGCAAGCGATCGATCGTTTGCAAAGAATTAATAACTGCTGAGAACTTTTTTAAGTCCAGTAAAGTCATTTCCAAGAGAATTTCTCCCTTGCTAAGTAGGTGGGCATAATTAAACGTAAAACTCCTGGCCCTTAGAAACCCGGTTTCTTGGAGAAACCGGGTTTCTTGGAGTTCAGTTTATTTACGTCCACCTACTTATTTACACAAAAGGGTCGCATCAGCTTAGAAAATATTGTGATTACCAACTTTGTTTAGAAGGATGCAATGCACTTATGGCGACAACGAACGATAACCTCTTATTACGGCAGGACGCCAAGACTCTCACCAGTGCAGAAAAAACAGCATTTGTCAATGCAGTTAAAGGATTAAAAAACAGGCCATCTCAGTACCAAATCTTTGACCCTGTAACCAGAACAAACGTAACTCCACCGAATGCTTATGATTACTACGTGAGGTTGCATCAATTAGCCTTTGGTGAAATAAACTCTAGCGGACAGATGTCTGGTGAAATGCCGCCAGTCCACTCCTCACCAGCATTTCTGCCGTGGCACCGGGAATTCTTGCGTAGGTTCGAGAATGACTTGCGATCGATCGATCCCAGCGTCAGCCTCCCATACTGGGACCCGACTAACTCGGACAGCACCCGCGCCGTCTTCAGCAACGACTTTATGGGTACCCCTGGCAACTCCCAAGACAGTAACTTTGTGAGTGCAGGGCCATTCAGTGCGCCATCTTTTTCACTGCGAAATCAGCCTACCCAAACTCTAAACCAGCAGGGTATCTGGACGCTGACTTTTAATTCTCCATCGCCTCTCAATCCAAACGGACAGGCACGTTTTCTTCAGCGCAGCAGCGGATCGAGACAAGACCCCTCAATGTTCGTGGGTACTGCTAACTTACCATTACCATCGGACATAGAGGCTGCTCTTAACCTACCCACATTCGATCGCTTCACTAGCACACTGGAAGGTCGCCCCCACGGAAATCCCCACGTCTGGGTAGGTGGCGGGATGGGTTTGGCGACTTCTCCCAACGATCCGGTATTCTTCCTGCATCATGCCAACATCGATCGCCTCTGGACAGAGTGGATAGAACGTCACCAAAACGATCCTGGGTTCCGTCCTTATCTTCCGCCGGACACTGGTAACACTGGGATTGACATTAATGACCCCATGTATCAGTTTGGGAATGCCACTCCCGAACAGATGATTTCCATCCAGCAAATCGGTTATGTGTACGACACCACCGATCGGCCCCCTGTTGTAGAGGAACCCTCTCTACCAACCATCTCTATCAACGATGTCTCGGTAGTAGAAGGTAACGTTCCCGCGAACTTTACAGTTAGCCTGTCAAAAGCTAGCGATCGAGTGGTGACGGTAAATTATGCGATCGCAGACGACAGCGCCGACGGTAGCAGCACCTTCGATGCGACCTTAAATAGCAACCAAGAAGTACCGCCCACAAGCTCAACCGCTAGCGGTTTCAGCTTGTTGGAACTGAACCGCGCCGGGGATGCGCTGAGTTACAGAATCAAGGTTTCCGGTTTGGACTTTGGTTCCCTACTCGGCAAAGCTTCTCAAACCGCTGACACGACTGATGATGTCACTGGCGTTCATTTCCATGTGGGAGGGAAAGGCGCAAATGGTGCGATCGTTTTAGATATTTCCAAAGCTTCTCAAGATGCCGATGACTGGAACGCAACCATTAATCCAGATGGTTCCACAATTATCACTGGCGTTTGGGAATCAACCGATGCTGCCAATCAGCCTTTGAGTAATTTTGTCTCCTCCCTCAAGGCAGCTACACCCGGAGATGATACCAAACTGTACTTGAACGTCCACACCAAGGCATCTCCCGGTGGAGTAATTCGCGGTCAAATCCTGGGCGAACGCCCCGACGGCACCGCCCCGGCCCTCAGCGGCCAGGTGGTGTTCAATCCCGGCCAAACCAAACAAACTGTCACCGTCAACGTTCTGGAAGACACTCAGCCCGAATTCGACGAGAATTTTTACATCAACCTCAGCAATCCGATCGGCGCTGAAATCGCTGACGCCCAAGGTGCGGCGACCATCAGAGATAACGATACTGCCAAAGCTAGCACCCCTGCCAAAGCAGGATCGTCCCAATTTGGCACGCCAGGAAACGATAGCCTATCCGGTGGCAATGGCAATGACTCCATCTTTGCCGATAGCGGCGATGACTTGGTGTTTGGCGGAGACGGCAATGACTATCTTTCTGGCGGTAAAGGCAAAGACATTTTCTTCGGGGATGCTGGCGATGACCTCATTTTTGGTAACGAAGGCCAGGACACGATCTATGGTGGGGAAGGCAAGAATACCCTCTCCGGTGGCAAAGATGATGATGTAATTTACAGCGGTAGTGGTGAAGACTTCATCGTTGGAGACGATGGCAACGATCTTATCTTTGGTAAGGGCAAAGACTTTCTCGCTGGCAATAAAGGCAACGATACCATTGATGGCGGAGAAGGCAACGGTACCTTGTTTGGCGGTCAAGGTAATGATGTTCTCTACGGGGGATCTGGGGGGGACTTGCTTTTCGGAGACAAAGGGACCGATCGCTTGGTTGGTGTTAACGCCAAAGCTACCAATCCAGGTTTGGGCGAGATAGATACTTTAGTTGGCGGTTTTGATGCCGATCTCTTTATCTTGGGAGATACCGTTAAGGTTTACTATAATGACGGCGATGATAGTAAATCTGGCACCACCGATTACGCTTTCATTCTCGATTTCAATGCCAGCGAGGATAGAATTGAGCTTCGCGGTTCATCTAATGGCTATGTGCTTGGTGGTTCCCCAAGCGGTTTACCAAGTGGAACGGCAATCTATCAGAAAACTCTCGGTCAGAATGAACTGATTGCTATTGTCCAAGGCTCTAATAATTTGAGTCTTGGAGGTGGTTACTTCAGTTTCATCTAATCGATTTTCGTTTGAGATGACAAAGCGCTTCAAATTCAGGCATGAGTTTGGGGCGTTTTGCTTTTGTTGGGCGGGGGGAATGCGATCGGGCTTCTTTCGTGTCCATCTGTCCAACGAGAGCGAGATAGTATAGCAACCGCCAAGGCAGTTAGGACGTTTTTAATTCCTGAAACCCTAGTCCCTAGTCCCTAGCTATAGTACAATACGATCGGAACATCCCATAAAACCTTAGTTTGGTAATCTATTATCACTAAGCATTACCAGCAGGGGGCTGAACCGAATTTAAGGCTAAGGAGTACCCATCGTGACACAGCTAAATAATAAAAACGCAGAATTGCTTGAAGAAGATAATTCAGATGAAGTAGACAATGATGAAGAACAATACGAAAAAGCTACTTTTAGCTACGATCCTGAAAAAATTAACATTGATACTAGGGAACCAACTATTGAGCAATTACTAAGACGAATTGATGAAGAAGCCCTTGATTTAGCCCCTGATTTTCAACGTCAAGCGAATATATGGAATCCCGACGCTAAAAGCCAATTGATTGAGTCTATTCTGATTCGGATTCCGCTACCAGCCTTTTACATAGATGCTACTAATGAAGATAATTGGTTGGTTGTAGATGGTTTACAGCGGCTATCAGCCCTAAACCAATTTATCAACGATAAGAGCGACAAAAGACTTAGACTAAGTGGATTAGAATACCTAACTGAACTTAACGGCAAAACTTATGATGAACTAGAGCGTAGATACCAGCGCCGGATATTAGAAACTCAAGTTACAGTATATGCAATTGAAAAAGGCACGCCTATTGAAGTTAAGTACAATATTTTTAAAAGGATTAATACAGGCGGTGTACCTCTTTCTCCTCAAGAACTACGCCATGCTCTCAACCCTGGAAAAGCAACCAAATTCTTAGCTAATATGGCAAAATTACAAGAATTTCGGAAAGTTATTAAAATTAGTGATTTCCGTGAAAAGCGCATGGACGATCGGGAGTTTGTAATTGGTTTTTTAGCTTTTAAGCTAACTTCTTACAAAAAATATAAAGATGAAACGAGGGATTCATTTCTAAATAAAGCTTTATTTAAAGCTAACAAATTATCAGAAGAAGGTTTAAAAGATATAGAATTTATTTTCAAAAAAACAATGATTAATGCTTTGGAAATTTTCGGAGAAAATGCTTTTCGTAAGATATCGAACAAAACCACAAAAAAATATCCTGTTAACAAATCATTATTTGAAGCTTGGTCAGTTAATCTTAGCTGTCTCAGCGAGCAAGAGATTGAAATATTAAAATTTAAAAAGAAAGAATTGGTTGAAAAATTTATTAATTGCGTAGATAATGATAATGAATTTCTTGTATCTATATCTCAGGCAGCTAACAAGGTAGAGTATCGATTTAGTACAATTGAAAGGATAATTAAGGAAGTATTACAATGATAAATTCTCTACAATTGACCAACTTTAAACCTTTTAAAAATCAATTTCTTGAATTTAGACATATCACCCTTCTTTCTGGCCTAAATAGTAGTGGAAAATCTTCTGTTCTTCAATCTTTGCTGTTGCTGCGTCAATCTTACCAACAGGGTTTATTGCCAAATATAGGTTTGGCGCTAAATGGTGAATTGGTTTGTATTGGTACGGCAAAAGATGCAATTTTTGAAGGAGCCAATAAAGAAGAAATCGGTTTTGATATTATTTGGGAAAATGGCACAGAGAGAATATGGCGTTTTAACTACGATCGAGAAGTAGATGTATTGAATCTTGCCTCATCATCCATTCCCCAGGACGTTTATCAATTAAGCCTTTTCACTAATAAATTCCACTACCTTCAAGCAGAACGGATAGGGCCACGAACTTTTAATGAAATGTCAGATTATCAAGTGCAACGACTTGAGCAAATTGGCACTAGAGGTGAGTATACTGCACACTTCCTTTCAATTTATGGAGATAAAGATATTCCCAATTCTAATCTAAGCCATCCAAGAGCAAAGTCATCGAAGTTGGTTAACCAAGTCGAAGCATGGATAGGAGAAGTCAGTCCAGGTACACGCCTCAAAATTGCTTCAAAGCCAGATATAGATCTAATGAGTTTTCAATATTCTTATGGAGATAGTAACCCTTATCGGGCAACCAATGTTGGGTTTGGAATTAGCTACACCTTACCAATTATTGTAGCGGTGCTTGCATCTGAACCAGGCACACTAATTATAATTGAAAATCCAGAAGCACATTTACATCCAAAAGGGCAATCACAAATGGGTCGTTTGTTGGCTATTGCTGCAAGCTGTGGCGTTCAAATTGTCATAGAAACTCATAGCGATCATGTTCTAAATGGGATTCGTCTTGCTGTTCATGGTGGAAAAATTGACCCGAAAGATGTTCAATTACACTTCTTTCAGCGACAAGAGAAAGAAAGGCCAATTGTAACTGAGGTATTGTCACCACGAATCGATCGCGACGGCAGAATAAATTCTTGGCCTAATGGGTTTTTCGATCAAGCCCAACAAGATTTAATGGAGTTGCTATAAATGCACTTCCTGATTAATGAACTGTCTTTTATTGGACAGGCAGAAACCAAGTATGATGCAGATGATATAATAAAAACTTTAGTGAATTTGATTGTTGAGTTAGAACCAATTAGAGGTGACAATCCCATCCAAAGCCATAGCAGCTTTGCTAACTGTAAGCTATCGGTTGACTATAGCGTTAAGCAGTGGATATATGAAAAATTAAAATCTCCCAAGGAGCAAAAAATTGCTGACTTGTTGCTTAGGATTATCAGCAATAATGGCTTTTTCATAGATAGAACTTTAAATGAATTACTAGATTACTGTGAATGCTACTTCAATCAACGAGATGTTTCTGAGAGTTCTTTGGCAGGAGCAGCCCATTTAAATGGTAGTTTAATCAGTTTACAAAATGCAGCTGAATTTGCTTGTGAAGAAATTCAGGTTAGGTTCAGTAGTAATGGAGAGATATATGAAGATAAAAATATTCCGAATTTGACTACCGTAAGTCAAGCCAGCAAGCTTCGTCTACGGTATGTACCTAGTCCTAAGCACGCTCCTGGTGGTTGGGGTACTTTAATGGATTTGAATGATGAAATAGCTCAGAAAGTTTTAGATAAAGGAATTGTAAGCGGAAAACAAATCTACGGTTACCATGAGGGAAAATTTTATGAATTTCAACCAGACGGTGCTGATGGTTTTCATGGATACCCTATCGATCGCAATGAAGTACCTTCTAAAGTTTTGAAACAGGTGCAAGATTTGGGCGAAGCTTAAGGGATAGGAAATATCGCCAGTTTGGGCGAGGAGGGGGTGCGATCGCACTCTTCCCTACACGATAATAAATATAGGTTTTCCCTATACCAACCAGAACCCCCACCATGCCGACTTATAAAGGAATCTCCAGCGAAGCCTTCCGCCATCCGCTCGATCGCGAAGCCGAGGAAACCTTACGCAGCTTACCAGGCTTCGATATCGCCGCCCGCAAATTTGTAGAATTCTTCGCCGAACGCCCTCAATTCATCTATAATATGGGCAACAGCATTGAAGTCGGCCCCCGCCAGTATTCGACAATTTATCAGATATTTCGCGAATCTTTGCGAGATCTAGATATTTATCCAGAACCATCTTTGTTTGTTAGTCAGCATCCTTTATCCAATGCTTATGCTATGGGACAAGAACGTCCCTCGATCGTACTAAATTCTGCTCTGTTAGATTTAATGAGCGAAGCTGAATTGCGAGCGGTTATAGCCCATGAATTAGGACATATTAAATGCGGTCACACCACTCTATCTCAGATGGGAATTTGGGCGATCGCTACGGTATCTTTTCTCGGCGATTTAACTCTTGGCTTAGGCAATATCATCGGCAGAGGTTTAATTTATGCCTTTTATGAATGGAAGCGACGTTCTGAATTATCAGCAGATCGGGCCGCTTTATTGGTGATGGATGACATCAATCCAGTCTTGCGATCGATGATGAAACTTGCTGGCGGCAGTGCCAAGTATAACAATGAATGCAGTTTGGATGAATTTATCCGTCAATCTGAAAAATATCAAGACCTCGATCAAGACGGATTGAATCAAGTGTATAAATTTCTCCTTTATAATAACTTTGCTCAAGGGGTATTCTTAAGTCATCCCTTTTTGGTAGAACGCATTAGTCACATCCGCCAGTGGTCACTTTCAGAAGAATATCGCCAAATCCGCAACGGCAATTATCAACAATCTGCCGCTGAGGGATCTGTTGACGTTCAATCAGAAACGCCACACAATCAAGTAGACGAGTTGCGGCGTCAAATTGAAGAATTGCAACGAGAAATCGATCGCTATAAAAGAAAGCCTGAGTAAACAACCTCACCCCCCTAACCCCCCTCTCCGACCTCGGAGAGGGGGGAAGAAATACTCCCCTCCCTGTTGCGGAGAGGGGCTGGGGGTGGGGTTCCACTGTCCCGGCTTAGAGTGGTAGCCGTTTAATCTTCAATACTATGAACAATGAACTATGAACCACGAACTAAATGACTAATGACTACTCAGATAATCAATACACGCATCTCAGAAGTAACAATCTACACCAACCAAGCACAGGTTACCAGGCGCGGCACAGCGGCGCTAACTGGTGAGGAAAAAGAATTAATAATTGCAGAATTGCCATTAACTATCCAAACCGATTCAGTTAGGGTTAGAGGTGCAGGTAAGTTAGCGGTGCGATTATTAGGAGTGCGGACAGAAACTATATTTGCTACTGAAGCATTTGCAGAGAAAATATCACTGCTGAGTAGACAAATTCGCCAGGTTGAGTTGCAAAAACGCAGTATTCAAGATCAATTGGAAGCTGCACAATTGCAACGAAATTTCGTGCAAGGTTTAAGTGAAAAGTCATTAGAAGGCTTTTCGGGATTACTTGCACCCGCACAGATAAACCTGGATGATATTGGGGAGTTACTGAAGTTTTTGGGACAGCAGTACGCAGAGTATGCGAGTGCGATCGCATTGCGGGAAAGGCAGGTACGCGACTTAGACAAACAATTAGAAATACTTCGCCAACAACTCAAGCAAATCCAGCTATCCCCTTGCAAAGAAAGTTATACCAGTCATAGCGTTATCGTCGCGATCGGGCCAGCAAGTCCAGGAGATTTTGAACTAGAAATTTCTTACCTAGTAAGTCGCGCTGGGTGGACACCGCTTTACGACTTGCGAACTAGCAGCAATAGGGATCGCATTAATATTTCCCTGCTAGCTGAAATTAGGCAAAAAACAGGCGAAGATTGGACTGGAGTAAAACTCACACTTTCCACTGCCAAACCAACTTCAAATACCCTACCTCCCAAACTTGAACCTTGGTACGTTAGCGGTAGAAAAAATAACCAGCTTCCCCAGAGTGATGATGCTTTTGCTGAATTAGAAGCTTTACTGGCAGAGGAAAACGATACTACCAAGAAACAAGATTTTCTCTCAGCGCAAAAAGTGGTGGGACAAGCAATTAAATCTGACGCTGCGGTAACATTTCCGCTAGATCGAGACAGCGATATTTCAAGTAATGGTGCGGCGCATAAAGTAATGATTTTTAACGACGATTATCCTTGTCGAATTGAATATGTTGCAGTACCAAGGTTAATTAGTTTCGCCTACCTTGAAGCAACGGTTACGAATAACACAAATGGTGTAACTTTGCTACCCGGTAAAGCTAACATTTTTTGCGAGCGCTCCCTTGTAGGCACTACCCAAATGGAAAACATTGCACCGGGTCAACAGTTTAAACTTAACTTAGGTATTGACGAAAGTTTAAAAATCGATCGCGATTTGGTGGAGCGTGAAGTACAATTGATAGGTAACTATCGCCGCACAACCTATGGGTATAAGCTAGCGATCGCTAACTTACGCAGTAAAAAAACTACACTGAGACTAATCGAACAACTACCAGTCAGTCGCGACGAACAAATTAAAGTCCATCTCTTCAGCACTCGTCCAGAAATCCATCTGGGTGAAATGGGTCAGCTAGAATGGTTAATTACACTACCGCGCCAATCTAAACGCCAGGGCAAAAAGGAAATATATTATCAGTTTACCATTGAGCATCCTGTTGAGATAACTGTAGTGAGCTTAGAGTAGTATTATGAAAATAGTTAAATTATTTTTAGCCGTAATTATTTTATTATTTGCTTTCAATTTTAGATTGCCATTTTGGGCGAGTTGGAGAGTTTTAGCGTTTTCGGCTATTATAATATTCGGTTTGGGATTAATCCTTTCTGAAATCAGAGGTTTGAGTAGAAAATATGCAAAAAAGAGACGAGTTAGCAGTTTTTTGATATTTGCGATCGCATCTCTTGCTCTCTCCCATGCCTTAGCTTTGGAAATCAAATTTAATTTGACAAAATCCATTGTATTAAATGCAGATGCCAACAAAATAGAAAAATTGGGTCAGCATTTTGTCATCGGCTATAGAAACTTTGAAGAAATCAAAACCTTAGTTTATAAAAGAGCCGTAGGTGGAGTATTTATCACCACCAGAAACATTAGAAATAAAACAAAACAAGATATCCAACAAGAAATTAAAGCGTTGCAAGATATTCGCCAAAGTCAAGGTTTACCTCCTTTGTGGATAGCGACAGATCAAGAAGGCGGTATGGTATCTCGATTATCTCCACCTCTGACGAGATTGCCTCAACTTTCAGCTATCGTTGCTGACGATAAAAATATAGATCTAAAAAAGGATGAAATTATTAAATATGCCCGAACCCAGGGAAGAGAATTAGCTGAAATTGGAGTTAATTTGAATTTTGCCCCTGTAGTAGACTTAAACAAAGGAATTATTAATCCAAATGATAAATATTCTAAAATTTACCAGCGGTCTATATCAGCAGATAAAGAAGTGGTTGCCAAGGTAGCTTTGTGGTATTGTAAAACCTTGGAAGAATATCGAGTTAGATGCACAATTAAACATTTTCCAGGATTAGGAAGAGTTAGTGCAGATACACATATTGCTGATGCAGAATTGCCTACCTCAGTCGATGAATTAACCAATGATGACTGGGTGCCGTTTCGTCAAGTAATGAGTAATTCTCAAGCTTTGACAATGCTGGGACACGCTAAATTAACGGCAGTAGATCCCAAACATCCAGTATCCTTCTCCAAACGGGTAGTTACAGATATTATCAGAAAGAATTGGCAGCACAATGGTATTTTAATCACAGACGATTTTGGGATGCAGGCAGTCTATGGTAGTAAAGATGGATTCGGACTAGCTACCGTTAAAGCAATTAATGCTGGAGTAGATTTGCTTCTAATCTCTTACGATAAAGATTTATATTACGAAGCTATGTATGCCTTGCTGAAAGCGTCAGAAAGAGGAAACTTGGATAGAGAAATGCTAGAGAAGAGTAGGAAAAGACTAAAGTTATTGCCAAATTCGATTTAGATCGTGTCCGGTAGCATTGGTTACCTAAAAAATTCGTGTGATTATTCTTATCTGCGTTTATCTGCGTACCCTTCGGGAAGGCTAATGCCTCCGGCACGCTTCGCGAACGCCTACATCTGTCTTCATCTGCGGTAAAATTTTAACCAACGATGACAACAGACAATTTGACGATAGAGTATGGGATGCCCCCTACAGGTGGCTTGGGGATTGGGATCGATCGCTTGGTATGCTGCTGACAGATTGTGCGAGTATCCGGGATGCGATCGCTTTCCCTAGTCCCTAGCAAGAAAGCCCCTAGCCCCTAACTAGAAACTTCTGCCATTTCAATCACGCGACCTTCTAAATCCTTGAGCAAAAAATGCAGAGGCTTTTCGGTGCGGATTTTGTGCTTCAAGCCTCGGACTTGCACTCTCATCAGCACTTGTTCGAGACAATCGCGATCGAAACAAACATGGCGCTGACGATCTTTTTGGCCTAAAGTAGCTCCAGAGATAACGTGCAACTGCGTATTCTTCTTTAACTGATACCAAAGGCCCTCCGGTGGGTTCAATCCTTTGGTGCCAGAGAAGCTGGGACTAGCTGACATATACAGAGGGTCGATGCTAGTAGCACCAAGGGTTTGCTCGTAATTGTAGTAGTAGTGCAAAGGCACTTCTGCTGCTGGTAGATCTAGCAGACCTTCATATAACTGCCGAGCGATGTCCAGATCCGACACCATAATCGTATAGACTTTCGGGGCACTGGTGAGGAACATCCACATGGCACCTGCATAGGCTACCAGCAGCATCACCATGATTCCTTGGGTGGAAAACAAGCTATCCAGAGCCAGGGAAGGCAAAAAAGATCCTAAGAGAGCGGACGAATACAGGGAGGGAATCAAGCTAGCTGCTATAACCATGAACTTACAAATGGTGAAGAATTACTCGCACCTACCGTGGGAGTCAGGAAACTCATATCATTTTCTGTGTTTCTAGTCTATCAAGCCCAAACCATTACTATCAATCTTCTATCAAGGGGAGTGGGGGAGTGGAGGAGTGGGGGGAGTGGGGGAGTGAGAGTAACCGGGTTTCTTTGAGTTGGAGCAACGAAACATCTAGCTTCCCTCTTCCCTAGCCTAGCCCCTAGTCCCTAGCCCCTCTTCCCTAGCCCCTAGCCCCTTTTTCCCTGATGGGTGTAGTATGGATTTAATCGCAGGGACAGATTTAACGCGGTTAAAGTATTGTGCAAATACCTCATTTTCCTGAAAGCAATCATCCCTTAGTCAAATCGCTGTTCGATTGCAGCGATCGCGAACTGCTAACCCTGTTTCAGCGCCATCTCGACGAGGGGAAATACTTTACGGCAATTTTCTGTCGCTACAGTCCGATTATTTATACCTTAATCGGACACTCCGGGCGATCGCCCGTCCAAGTTGACTACTTGTTTGCCATCACCTGGCGGCAAATCTATCATGCTTTGATAGATCTGGATTTGCGCGGCACCGCCGTACCTGGGATGGAGAACTTTAATCTCCAGAACTGGCTAATCAATATCACGGCTCTCTGTATCAATCAAGCTGAAATTCCCCCGGTGGAATCGATTCACTACTCGTTGCAGGCTGCTTCGCCCCCCCTGTGGTGTTACACCGAGCAGGCGTTGGATTTGATACCTGCGCTCCAGCGGTTAATAGTGCTGATGTCTCAGACTTTCAAGTGGAGCGAAGCTAGGATTGCAGCTTATCTCCAAGCAGAGGCAGAAGTACTTTCTCCTGCTGAGGTGAGAGAATTGCTACAGAGTGGGTTAAAACAACTACAAGACGCTTTGCCAGCTGATATTCGCGCCATTTATTTCGGCGAGGAAGAAACAGTCCAAGAAGAAGACTTTGAAATTGACCTTGCTAGTTCTGTATGAAAGGCAAAAAGGAAAAGCTAAGGAAATTGGAAAAAGCAGGCAAAGGGAACTGGTGCCCCAATCCCCAATCCCCAGTCCCCAATCCCCAGTCCCTTTTAATCTTTTTACTTTTGCCTTTTTACTTTGTACTTCTGGGTGCAGCTGACCTCAATCAACAACTCGATATCCGCATCAATAACGGCACTCAAGGGGAACTTCGGAATGAGGCCGATCGATTAGTACGTTTGGGAGGACAGGCGCAGCGGCAAGGAAACCTGGATAAAGCGATTCCCTACTGGTCGCAGGCGCTCATAATTTATCATCGAATTGGTGATATCCAGTCAGTAGGCCGAATTTACGATTTCCTGGGTCTGGCTTATGCCGAACTAGGCGACTATCAGAGGGCGGAGGATGCGCTGCGGCGACGCCTGGGAGTTGCCCGCGACAATAAGGACTGGCAAGGTCAAATTTTTGGCCTTAACAATGTGGGTACGGTGCTGTTGCGGCGAGGCAGTCTATCTGCTGCCCAGACAACGTTTGAGGAGGCGCTTGCGATCGCCCGCAGTGTCAATAATGCGGCTGGTATTGGCCTATCTCTGAATAATCTTGGCTTGGTGGCAAGCGGTTATGGCTCAAGCAATCGGGCAATTAAACTGTACGAAGAAGCTGTAATTTATCGCAGTCGAGCTGGCGATCCGATCGGTCAGGCGAATACGTTCAATAATTTAGGCGATGCCTACCGAGCGGTTAATAGCTTTAAGGATACTATCCGTGCCTACGGTGCGGCGTTGGGAATTGCTAACGGATCTCTCGATCGGCCCAACCAGTTTCGTGCGATCGACGGTTTAGTATTAACTTACTGTTCTGCAAGACAATATACCCGTGCGATTGAATTACTTCAGCAGCGTATAGCGTCCGCGCAAGATGCAGCGAACCCCCGCCAAGAACTGATATCGCTCAGGTCTTTAGCCCAACTTTACGAACAGTTGGGCAGATACAGCGATGCCCGGAGTGTTTACTACCGGGCGATCGCTTTGGCTCGAACTTTGAAGGATACTAAAGCTGAAGCCACTCTACTAAGTCAGGTACTGGAAATGGTGAGCGATCGTTAGTTCAAATAAACGCCACCCATTGGTTGAATGGTTAAAGCATTCTTATCCATCATCTGGTAGTTGTCGCGACGCATCTGCTTGTCGCGATTGGGCGCTGTGCTGGATGGCGTATTGCGGTTCATGTCTGTGTTATTCCCGCTGCCGCTGCCACACGCAGCTTGCTCATCCATACGTACTGCGTTCGGATCGCGGGCAGACATAGGATCGCTAGGCAGAGATGTATTGGTTGTAGATGGGCGTCCGGTCGTCATGGTGGATGAACGATCGCTCATCGTGCCAGATGACGTATTAGCACTGGTGGTCGGCGTATTTCTATTGCTATTAGCAGAAGACGTGCCTTCGCGAGTCATGCTCTGTGAGCTCGTACCGCTGGCCGATCTGCGTCCCCCCATCGTGCTAGATGACGTACTGTTCATACCGCTGGCAGACGTGCGTCCCCCCATCGGGCCAGATGACGTATTAGCACTGGTGGTCGGCGTATTTCTATTGCTGTTAGCAGAAGACGTGCCTTCGCGAGTCATGCTCTGGGTGTTCGTACCGCTGGCCGATGTGCGTCCCCCCATCATGCTGGAGGATGTATCTCCATTTCTGGTTGGCGTATTCCGATTGCTGTTGGCAGAAGACGTGCCTTCGCGAGTCATATTCGTGTCGCTCGTATTGGGCGAACACATCTCGGTTTGGATGCCGGAACGCATATCGCGATTGGCAGGCGTTTGAGCTAGAACTGGTAAGCTCAGCAGCAAGCTTCCGCAAATAGCTCCCACTAAACCGATTTGATTTTTCATTGGTCGTTTTTGTTGACTCATGATTCATCTTCCATTTGATTGGTGGACATTTTCTCTGCCAGACGGCAGGTATTTGATAGACGCACTGTAAAAAGAATGTGAAAGGCAAAAAGTAAGAGCGTTAAATATTTTTGCCTTTGCCTTTTTAAGGCTTACTTTTTACTTCCTAAAGAACTAGGCTTGTGACCACAGATCGCGAATTTTATCGGGCAAGAAACCAGCGATTTCCTGAATTCGTTCTTGAGACAATTCTTCTTTGGTTGCAGAAAATACTGCTTTGACAACGGTTTCAGGAGCTACACCCGGTTGCAACCCAGCCTCTTGCTGAACCCGAAACAGAAAAGTATCGGATTTGATAACGAGGGGGGGCCGAACCCGGCTCAGAAAGCTGACGATAGGATTGGTATCTTTCCAGAGGTCTGCCACTTCGTTTTGCAGCGCTTTGTCTTTTGTGGGCAGCGCTTCTTCGTGCAGCTCGCTTGCCACGCGATCGGCAGCTTCCGTAGTCATCATGTCGCGCATAGTGCGGAACACGACTTCAGTAATATCCCTGGCATCAAAAGCATCTGACAAGTTACCCTTGACCATTACTTTCTCCAGGAAGGGCATATCTTTGCTAGCAATAGGTACTGCTGGCCCTTTCTTTAGAGATTCGGGAAGATTCGCGTCCATTTTTTCCAACATTAGGCGGCCTTTTTCGGTTAGTTCTGCTTTTTTAAAGTCAATTAAGTGAGGTAAGGGACCATCTGGTGCGCCATAGGTATTAGCAATCCTCAAATCAAACTCTTTTGGGTTAACCGCGTCAGGAACATCTTTCTGATTGCCATAAGCATTGCCGCTAAATTCAGCGTTGATATAACCCTTTTGATTTAAATAATCCAGGTGACCTAGAAAATCGACAGGAGTAATTTCTCGACCAACAAAGTCTGTCTCATTGAAGTTGACTTCGTGGATTCCTTTGCTGCTATCGGTTTCTTCGATTTTCTTCAGCAGAATGTAAGCGATATCTTCTCGTAATCCAATCGGCATAAAACTTGCTAAAGGCTCCTACGATGCAACTTCTGTCTTGAGAATAATCTGGAAGATACCCAGTCTGCCTCTGCCACAGGAAACATTTCTTAAGGAGAGTGCTGAGTAAATTATTTTCACTGGCGAGTTGCCAATACCCAATAGTAAGGAAAATCTTGTCGCTGGCTAGTTTCCAGAACTCAGCAATGAGGAAAAAAGACTCGCGGTTGGAATTTTTAGTTTTAGGCTAATCTACAACTAATGACCGATGACTAATGACCGATGACTAATGTGTTTCCAGTCGGTACTGCGGCAAAGTAAGGGTAACAATTGTGCCTCGATTGAGGGTACTTTCGATGCGAATATGACCGTGGTGATTTTCTACAATAGCAGCTGCGATCGCCAACCCCAATCCCGACCCAGTTGCGGTACCGCGAGTGCGTGCCGGATCGACTCGATAGAAGCGATCGAATATGTGAGGTAAGGCGTCTTCTGGAATACCGATACCAGTATCCGTAACTTTGATTTGCAGTTGGGGATGGTTGCTTCGGCGTATAATTCTTTGCAATTCCACGTCAACTTTACCCTCTGTCGGTGTGTATTGCAGGGCGTTACCAATTAAATTTGTAAACAGACGCGCTAGCCGATCCCAATCTCCCTGAAGCGTAAAAAAGTCTTCTTCTGTCTCCTCAAAAGTGCTGCTTGATGCAGTCACCATATCCAGAGAGAGGGCGATACCTTTTTCTGATGCAACCAGCTGCTGTTCTTCTATAACTTCCATTAATAAGGCGTCGAGAGGACAGAGTGAAAAGCTCGGCTGTACAATGCCGCTATCCTGTCTGGCCAGAAACAGCAAGTCGTCCACCAAACGCCCCAGCCGCTTGGTTAGCCGTTCTACTACTTTCAACTGCTGTCGGTGTTGTTCAGACGATCGATCGGGATCTGCCAATGCTACCTGCACGTTGGTTTGAATCATCGCAATTGGACTTCTGAGTTCGTGAGAAGCGTCAGATGTGAATTGCTTGAGGCGTTGGTAGGACTCGCGTACCGGCTCCATTGCCAAACCTGAAAGCAACCAGCCGATCGCGGCAACGGAAATCACCATTACACTGATACCCAGGCTCAAATCGAGTATCAGCTGACGGCTTGGTTTTGTCACTTCAAACCAGGGATGGCTGACACGCAAATATCCCAGTACTTGTCGCCCCATCTGCACTCTTTCTGTTACCTGTCGCAAGAGGGTGGGGACTCTTGACTGGGCTACCTTTTCCCTCACCCTCTGGTTCTCTGTTCCTCTGAAAACTCGGACTGTTTCACCCGTGCGGTTGGCGTGAATGGGAACATTCAGCGGTTCCAAGAAAGTTGACCACAGCAATTCGCCGGTGGGACTGAACCACTCTAGATCGATGCGATCGTCCTCTACGGTATCCTCATTGTCTCGAAAACTGGCCTCTATGTTGACGCGGGATTTGTCATCAGCAGGGGAGGCTGAGTCTATGACGAGCGATCGCACCACCACTTCCACCACATGGTTGAGAGTATCATCAACCCGCTCAATTAAAGTGCTGCGGACATATAAATAAACACCAGTCGCAAACAGCAGCAGCAACACTGCCGTGACAGCGGTGTACCAAATGGCGAGGCGGCGGCGAGTAGCTTGAAACACGATCGAAACTTAAACAGGTCGGTAAATATTTATAGCACCTTTTTCATTACCGAGCCAATTATTTTTTAATTTTGAATTAGCAATGAGGTTTTTATGACTCATTGTCCGCCCAACTAAAATCAAACTCTACGGGTCTACACATAACTTCCTCATAACAAATTCGGGGCGGAAAGCCAGGAGTAAATATGCACCCCGAAGCCAGACAACAGGCTGGCTCGGAGTGACAGACAATCAGTATGCCTTCATAGTCAGGATCGTATTCTTTGACAATTTCTTCAGCACCAAATATCTTAATTAATGGCTCGTTTTGAAGCATTATTCCCAGCGGCAACTCAACTTCTTGTGCAAACTCACTTCGAGCGTCCAAGTTGACGATGACAACACAGCGACCGTGTTCTATCCATCCTTTCCAAGCCAACGCACCCAGGATAATGTGTCTGGATTCTACTAACATTTCTCCACAAATTTCGAGCCCCAGCTTCAGTTGTTCTTCAAAGGAATCTAATTGCAGGTCTCGCTCTACGCGATTATATTTATAGTTCATAAAACCCTCGTAATTAAGCCTTGGTAAACCACAACGATAGAAAAGCTTTTTTCCTAATTTGCGAAGGAAATCAGCTTGCCTCAATGCTCCATGCGGGCAGCAAAAAGTACCTGAAAGACGAGTAATGGCTTGAGAATATTATCTCCAACATACTCTGAATGAAGATATGGTGAATCTGTCTGAAGTGACAAATACCAAATCATACCAAGGAGGTGTACCAACCAAGGCTAGAGGCCAATTCAGTATTCGCGATCGGGATGATAAACCGGGTTTCTTTGTTTTTCAAGGTCGATATTTCGTTGCTCTAACCCGCATATTCCCCGTTTCTGTCATTACTGAATCGGTCATTGGTCTTTGGTAGATTTCGCCCTACATGGGGGAGTATGTACCAAAAACTAATGACCAACTTAATAAAAACTTTTCCTCTTACTTAAGGAGTTATGAAGCTCCACGAACGTTTGGCAGAGTTGGACGAACGGGAGGTGCAGCAGCTCCATAAGTGACTCTGCAACCAATATTAAAGATACTGGAGCCGCATTCAAGTGGCACTACTTCACCTCGGAGCATGGCGCTACAGCTGACATAACCATCACTGTTAGTGTCCTCGATCATGCACTCAATCGGTGCGGCACCTGCACGCTCTGACCAACTCTTCATGCCCATACCTCCAACTATGTGCGCCCAAAAGAAATTGAGCAGAAACAAGCCCACAAAAATGGAAACAAGTGCAGTAGCAATTAACCCTACTCTGATTTTCCAACTGGAAAAATAATTTTTGAAATTAGCTGCCAGATTAGGCTGTACAGCCGGAGAGACATTTGTTTTTTGTTCTTGTGTTTCAGACATGGGAGTGATTCTCTAAAATTCATTGAGAACAATTTATTAGGTTTTAGGAGTCCTATCAACCTGTTACGATCGTAATCGATCGCAAGTCGGTCGGTACAGGGGAATACCTCCATAGAATGACTATCCAGCCAGCCCTCTTTTTCTCTGGGGGCGACTTTGAGCGTAATTACCCCTGTTTCCAAGAGCCAGCCGCCAGCAGACCCCCCAGCAATGCCTAATCCCTTGTCATATCGGGCAGCCGTTCAAGTTCATGCTCCGAAACAACCTCCTGTGGCTTCGTTAAGCGCCTTGGCTTTGATTGTAGAATAGTGAAGGCATTAAGAGCCTATCCGAAAAGTAGATTTACGAGATTCTTAAAATAAAACCTCAAATCGTACAGATATCATCCAAAACCCTCACCTTTATACCATTGTTGTTGCTAACTCAGTATTTTGAAGTAATTCAGCAGCAATATCTTCCTGTTCGGAATACCGATCGAAAAACTTCCACTCGACTAGGAGCCATACCATTCTAAACCGTCTGGTAGTCCTTCAGCAGCAAATTCGATGTGGATGACACGGCGATGGCGAGGATTTCGTGCAGGTTGGGAAGCATGAACTAGCAAGGGTTTCATCGCCATAACTCCACCGCAACCGACGGGACAAGTAACAGTGTTGACTTTCAAACTTTGGATGATTTCCGGTTTTAAATATCCCAGATTATGGGAACCAGGAATAACTTGTAAAGGTGCGTTGTCCGCCAAAGTATCGTCCAGATGAATGCGTAATGTTAGCATTCTTTCCAAAATAGGAATGGGAGGTTGGACGTGGTGAACGCCGTCTTTAATCGACCAGGTTCTGAACCTGGGTATATTAATACGTTGCTTTACTGCGATGGTCATATCCTGATGCCAGGAAACACCCCAATTAGCTTGTGGGTTTTTGTCGAAAAAGATACCCCTCACGGGAAAAGCTTTTTTACCGAGTATTGGTTCGACAAGATTGCGAATAGGAACTTCCCAACAGAGTTGTCGCACCATCGGAATCGCTTCCAATAGGCGACGCATTGCATAACCTTTGGCATCACTACTCTGCATTGCAGATTGCAGAGAGTTTTTTAACGCCTCGATTTGGTTAGTGCCAATAACTCCTTCGACTATGCTAAATCCATACTGTTCTATTTCCTGACGATATGTGATTGTGGATAGTTGTTGCATAATCAAAAGATAGATGATTAAGGATAATTTTCAGACATCAATCCCATCCCATAATTCAGATATGGGGAACGTTTGTCCTGCTTTCGCTTGGTGAAGTGAATCCTTAGCATAATAATTCCGAAAGACCCCACCGTTTTGATAATTTTTCCCAATTTTAATCCAAAATACAGTCATTCTATCCTGAACTTGAACAACTTTTGTGTATAACAGAAGTAGGTAGAAAGAAGCAGTTAAATTATTTGGCCAAAGAAACTGCTTAGTAGGCGATCTATATGTCTAATCGCTACAACAATAACAAATCTCCCTTTGTCCGAATTGTCTACTCAAAGGTCAAAATTAACGGTAAAGTGCAGTTGGTGCCGCTGGAGCTTTATGCTGATCGTTCGCTCAGATCATCTGTTTGATTGCTACTTACTCCCGGAGCGCCAGAAGAATATCTATGTTGGGAAGGGCTCCGCATTCCGGGCGAAAACTTATGTGTCAGGCGACAGATTATCACCGGAATGCGGAGCCCCTACATAATCTTGTAGCGCGAAGGGAGTAAGCGGAAAAAGTGAGAAAAAACTGTTGAGTAGGATCTTTCTTGAGAAGTACACAGAAACACTGTGTCGAGGTAAACTATGCAGCATAGATGTGGTGATGTGAGGTTGTGCAAAAACAGGTTATAACTCAGACGCCCCAACCGTTTTCCGTACTGGGACTTCCGGTACATCTGTTGGAGGACTATTCAGGTTGGCTGCTCTCGCGGTTGCACGAACAACTGGGCGGTCATGTGGTGACCCTAAATGCTGAGATGAGCATACAGGCAGAGCGTAACGCTTCTTTGGCCAGTGCGATTCACCAGGCGGATCTGGTTATACCCGATGGCTCTGGAGTGGTACTATATTTGTTGTTCCAAGGCAAGCGGGTGCAGCGTTGTCCGGGTATTGAACTGGCAGAGTCTCTGTTGTGGCAAGCTGGGCAGTTGGGGAAGTCGTGGCCGGTGTTTTTCTATGGAGGCGCACCTGGGGTAGCCCAGGCGGCTGCAGAGGTGTGGCGGCGGCGAGTGACCGGATTGACTTTAGCAGGTTCCCAACACGGTTACCTCTCACCTGGGGAAGAAGAAGAACTGCTACAAACTCTCAAGGCTCTACAACCCCGCCTGATTTTTGTTGGTTTGGGCGTGCCGCGTCAAGAGTTGTGGATTGCCGAACATCGCCACCTCTGCCCTCAAGCTGCTTGGATTGGTGTAGGCGGCAGTTTTGATATCTGGGCTGGGATCAAGTCTCGCGCCCCAGCTTGGTTCCGAAACAATCATTTGGAGTGGTTGTATCGTTTGTATCAGGAACCTTGGCGCTGGCGACGGATGTTGGCTTTACCGCAGTTTGTTTGGCGAGCTTTGGTGACGAGTTTGGCTTGAAAACAAAGGAAAAGGGAAAAAGGGCAAAGGGAAAAAGGATTGTTCCTTTCACTTTTGCTCTTTGATATCATGTCCGGTAGCATCGATTGTCTAAAAAAATCGCTCTCTTATCTGCGTTTATCTGTCTTCATCTGCGGTAAAAATTTCATCCCCGATGACAACAGACAATTTCCCGTATCACTATTACACTAACGATGCAACCGGACACGATATGACCAATTTGAGATTTAAGATTTTAAATCGTCAATTCAAAATAAATTTGAAATCTCCAATTTTTAAATCTGAAATTTCCCAATGACTAATGACTAATGACTAGCTAGAGCTAACTGCCGATCGCTGCCGCTGCTGAATCCGCTCCAGAGTTCCGACGGGAATAGAGGCAATCAGCTGGCGGGTGTATTCTTTTTCGGGTTGGCGATAAATGAGTTCTGCTGGGCCAATTTCTTCGATATTGCCTTGATTCATCACCATGATGCGATCGCTCATAAATTTTACCACGCTGAGGTCGTGGGAAATAAAAATATAAGTCAGACCAAACTCTTCCTGCACTTCTTTCAAAAGATTCAACACTTGCGCCTGTACCGAAACATCCAAAGCGGAAACAGATTCGTCGCAAATGATAAATTTAGGATTGAGAGCCAAGGCGCGGGCAATGCACACCCGTTGTCGCTGACCGCCAGAAAACTCGTGAGGATAGCGGTTCATCAAGTTGGGATTTAAACCTACGCGCTCTAGGAGATAAGCGGCCCGATCGCGACGTTCTCGGTAGTTTTTGTTTATACTGTGAATCAGCAGGGGTTCCATCACCGCGTCCCCAACTTTCATACGCGGGTCGAGGGAGCTAAAGGGATTTTGGAAGACAATTTGCATCTCCCGCCGCAGCTTCTGTAACGTTTTCCCAGTCAGAGCCGTGATATCTCGACCTTCAAACAGGATTTTACCGCTCATCGGTTCGATCAATCGCAATAATGTGCGAGCCAAAGTAGTTTTGCCGCAACCGGATTCTCCCACCAAACCCAGGGTTTCGCCCTGATAAACGTCGAAGGAAACGTCGTTCACCGCCATAGCATAGCGTTGGGTGTTACCGAATATCCCCCGCACTGGGAAGCCAACCTGGAGATTGCGAACTTCTAGCAGTGCTGAGTGCTGAGTGGTGAGTAAAGATTCTCCTGGGTTCCTCTTCTCTGCCCCTCTGATGCCCTCCGGCGGTGCTTCCTTGCTTTTTTCCCTAATTTCCAATACTTCGCCTGTGGGAGCCGTCACGACTTCCATGTAGTCAGAAACGGTGGGTAGATATTTCAAATGCTGGTCTAGGCGGGGACGACAGGCTAGCAATCCTTTGGTGTAGGGATGCTGCGGACTGGAAAATATTTGCCACACCGGGCCATATTCGACAATTTTTCCTTGATACATTACCGCCACGGTATCGGCAATTTCCGCAATTACACTCAGGTCGTGGGTAATGAACATCATGGACATACCGCGTGCGTTAGATAATTCCAGCAGCAGTTCCAGGATAAAGGCTTGTACGGTTACGTCCAGTGCGGTGGTGGGTTCATCGGCAATTAAGAGGGTGGGATTGCAGGAGATAGCCATTGCAATCATCACCCGCTGAATCTGACCGCCGGAAAGTTGGTGGGGATAGCGATCGAGTATTGCCAGTTTTTCCTGGTTGATCTGCCCCAAGATTTCTCGTTCGTTTGGCTCTTGTGTGCCCGGTGATGGTTGCCAAGATTCTAAGTAGCGCTGGCGCAATATTTCATCGCTCTTCAGGAGCTTGACTTCTTGCAAAAGTGCTAGAGCTAACCGCCGCGCCTGAGCAGCGGATACGTTTTGATGCAGCCGAATTGCTTCCGTTAGCTGAAACCCGATCGTATAAACCGGGTTAAGAGAACTCATCGGTTCTTGGAAGATCATCGCAATTTCACCGCCCCGGTACTGCTGCATTTTCCCTTCCGGCAGTTGGAGCAGATTGACTGGTTCGACATCCGCCTCTGACTTGCGAAACCAAATTTCGCCGCTTGTTTTGCCGGGGTAAGGCACCAAACCCATTACGGCCAAAGATGTGACAGATTTGCCAGAACCTGACTCGCCTACTATTCCCAGAGTTTGTCCTCGTTTCACCTCAAAGGAGATGCCGTCAACGGCTTTGATCGATTTCTCATCGGTTGGAAATTGGACTTGCAGGTTACGGATGTCGAGAACAATGTCAGTCATGGAAATCAACCAATTTTAGATTTTAGATTTTAGATTTTAGATTTACCCTGCGTACTACCTACAACTGCTTTAGAGCCAATCTGAAAAGTCAGGTTTAAAGATTTTTTACCGCAGATGAAAGCAGATAAACGCAGATAAACGCAGATAAAAGACGGCTATTGAATGATTTTCTGATATCAAATCCGTCTTGCCTCGGAATTGTTAGTTTTGCTCCTCTGCTCAAGAGCCCCTCTGCCCCTCTGCGACTCTGCGGCCTTTATAGATATTCTTTCAGTCAGAAAGGAGTAAATGCGTTACTTCCGCTTAGCGGACTAGCGTCGCGGCGTCTGAGTCTGGTTTATCCGACCGTTTGGAGGTAGGGTTGTAGCATTGGAAATTTTATCGAAAACTGTTGCGTTGGTAGCAAAAGTAGCTGGTCTGGACACTCCAGGATTAGTGCCTTCTAGTTGTATCCTGAGCTTACCATCGGGGGTGAACTCAAAAATGGTTGGGGCTGTTTTATTATCTTTTGCGATCATGTCTATCTGCATAGGTGAAGTACCTGTGGACGCAACTCGGTATCTAAGTTCCATTGCAGGCGCTGGATTAGAGCTTGAGGGCAATACGATCAATAATTTGCCGTTTGGCCCAAAAACAAAGGTGAGTGTTTGACCGGACGCTGAAACTTTTGCTTGCCATTGTCCCATCAATCTTTGGTTAACGGTATTAGGATTGGCTGCTGGTCTAGCTTGTGAAACTAAGCGTGCAGTTAACGGTTGGGCACTTACTGAGTAGCCGAATGTGCTGAATAGGGCTAAAAGCAAGCCCGATGCGATCGAGCAGCCGATAACTGGGTATGCACGAGGACGATGATTTTGGTTGAGGACAGGGTTAGACATGAAGTTTAAGCACTCAAATCAATTCGATTTTAACAAGCCCTCTATTTGTGGTTAGTTGAGGTGCTGTATTTGCACCGACGCTGCGATCGCGCCCTTTGTGCCACTGGTATAGCAAAAGTCACTCATTCAAAAGTGAAATCCTTTCTGTGAATTGATTCTAGCGTTTTAGTACGTCCTAACTGCCCTGGCGGTTGCTATACTATGGGAGTACTATGGGCGAAAATACTAACTATATAACTAAGTAAGTGGGCATAATTAAACGTAAAACTGCCGGACTTAGAAACCCGGTTTCTTCAAGAAACCGGGTTTCTGGGTGTTCAGTTTATTTACGCCCACCTACTTAGAAGCGATATAACTGTTTAGTAGACACCAGCGGGGAGTGAGTCAAATGAAAGGTGATGTGCCCAAGCCTAGTGTGCAAGACCTGCAAACCCATATAGTTGACTTGCTGGGCCAAGTTACTGCCTCGATCGATCGGGCCAGTACAGGGCTGAAATCTGATAGTGCTAGCGAGAAATATGGCAAATTTCAGCGGGAAGTCAGCGAAGCAACCCGTAATGTAGCACAATTGGAACTCAGAATGGCGATCGTCGCGCCGATGAAGGCTGGTAAATCTACTATCATTAACGCGATCGTCGGTCAAGAGATTCTGCCCAGCCGCAACGCCGCCATGACAACTCTACCGACCGAGATTATTTGCGACCCTGAACTTAAAGAACCAACACTAATCCTAAGTTCCCATATCCAGGGAGTTTTCCGAGAAACATTTGTGGCTTTGCAGCGTAAAATAAATGATTTGGGGGCCGATCGAGTGCAGCAAAAAATTGCACAGTACCCTCACTTGGCAAAGTTGCCAGAAAAAATTCTGGGAATGTCTAAAATCTCAATCCACGAAAAAATTGCAGGGCGTCAGCAGATCATCAATAGTTTGCGTGCTTTAAACGATATTATCCGGCTGTGTAGCGTTTTAGATCCTCTGTCAGACCCGCTTCAGTCGCTGATGGATGTGCCGCGCATTTATACTCCATTTTGGCATTTCCAAAAAACTACCCAAGCAGAAAAGATCGGTAAATTAGTAATTGTGGATACGCCTGGGCCCAATGAAGCCGGTGAAAATCTCAGACTGGCAAATGTAGTTGCCGAACAGCTAAGAGCGAGTTCGGTAGTTTTGATTGTACTGAATTTTACTGGACTGAACACGAAGGCGGAAGAGGAAATTAAAAAGGATGTTCAGAAAGTTATAGATTTACGAGGTAAGGATAATTTATACGTCCTAGTGAATAAAGTTGACCAGCGCAAAGATGGCGACATGACACCAGAACAAGTGCGCCAGTTTGTCACTGCTGAATTTGGTTTGGGTGAGGCAGATAATACAAATAGAGTGTTTGAAATATCGGCTAGATGGGCATTTTCAGCAACTAATTTTCTGGTGGAGTCAGAACAAAATCCCGGTGTGGAAATTGCTCAAATGAAATCGGCCCGATCGCTTGCCCAAGACATATTCCCTATAGACTGGGAAGAAGAACTAGAAGAGACAACAGTAGAACAATTAAAACGTAAAGCTGAAAAGCTTTGGAAAAAATCAGGCTTCGATTCATTTTTGGAAAAAGCGATCAACGCACTGATGGTAGAAGCAGCGCCTCGTTGCATAGTATCTTCGCTCAACATTGCTCGCGGTCGTCTTGTGGAACTGCTTGAGGATATGCAGATCCGCAGCAGCGCTATGAACGAAGATGGAGAGAAATTACAGCTCGAAGTTCGGGCGCTGGAAACGGATATGTACAGCATTGAAGAGTGCCGCTCTCGTTTACAAGAAATAGATAAAATCAAAGACAATCTTTATGAGGAATTTAATAATATTTTGGAAGCAGTCAAAAAAGAAGGAAAAATGGGCGTAGAAACTTATTTTATTGAAGAGGAATATCAACGGGGTGATTTTTTGAAGAAAGGAGGTATAAAGGCCAAAACTTTTTTAACCTGGATTTCTAAACAGGTCAAATCTCCGCTAGAAATGAAGCGTCAGACTTCTATTGAATTCCCTACGCTCAGAGAAGCAGAAGATTTCGCAGATACAGCGGTGGCTTATGCCAAACAAAGAGTAGATATATTGTTAGATAAGGTGCGTGAAAATACGACCAAACAAATCGAACAAGCGCGTCAAGATATGATGCAGTTTTTGGATTCACAGACAAAACCGATTGTCGAGAGGGCACGTGAGCGTTTGAACGAAAATTTTAATTTGGAGCTATCGTTGCCCAATTTAAGATTAGAACCTGATTATTATATTGACTTGAACAAACCGCTGGTTATGCGTCATACGAGGACGATAGACCAGGGATATGCAGAAGTAGTTAGAAGTTCAAGGTCATTTTTACATTATTTATGGCTAGTTCCTTTTGAGGTGACAGAAAAAATCAAACGACCGAACAAGCAGGAAAATTTCTACACTGTTTCTCTGCAAGGGATAGTTTATGAAGTTAATAAGATAATAGACCAAAACATTAATACGATCAAACAGGGAATTAATCAGTACTTGGATGAGGATTTCCAGCAACGAATTGATGAATTTTTTAACGACTTGGATCGTTACCTGACTAACTACCGAGACAGCTTAAAACAGGCACAGTCAGATCAGAGGTTATCTATTGAGGCAAAGACAAAATTGATAGCATCTCTTAATTCCTTAGTTCCAGAACTTAAGGAACAAATCAAAAAGTCGGATGACTATCTGAAATACACAGAAGATTTAATGTCGGGTAAGTGATCGAGAAACCCTTATTTAATTAAATTTTTGTGGGATGGGCATATTGCCCGTCCATAACTATAATTTAGATGCGTGAGAGCTTAGCACTGTGTCTGATTTGTAGTTATTCTTCATCTTGAGCCAACAGGGGCTTTTGTGCTGCGTGCCGCACAAATATAATCTGAACAGTACCATCAATTATGGTAAAGAGAATCCTATAGGCATTGCCTCCCTTGCCATATATCAGTTGCCGGATCTCTTCCTCAAAAAAATCGTTCTCAAATGCAAGTGAGCAACGTGAAGGCATTTGTTCCAAGGACAATATAGCTTTGTACAATCCCTCCAACCACGATCTTGCTTTACGTGGGGAATATTCACCAAACCAAAAATATGCTTCTTCTATGGCCTGTTGAGCTTCAGGCTGTATGACTATCTGAAATTTTTTACTCATTTAGAACTGTCTAGCCGATCGAACAGTTCGCTGAAAAATTCTTCGGCATTTTTGCCTTTTCCCTGCTTCATTTGTTCAAGACCGAGCTTAATCCCTTTAAGCGTCTCAAGCAACTCAGCAGCGTCAACAAGTGCCTGATAGGATTCTGCGTCTTGCACTACCAGTTCCGCTTTGCCGTTAACGGTCAGCACCAATGGGTGTTTGGTCACCTTAATGTGCTTGAGGAATTCGGTCGTATTGCGCTTAAAATCCGTAAGCGAATGAATATCTTTTGAAAGGTCTATCATAGCACTCGCATCTAATGAGCATCTAATTAGATGCTATTATAGCTTCGATACCAGATCGAAGTAAATCCTTCTCCCTTAATTACGTTATCGGTCATTCAGTTTCTCTCCCGCTCTCCCGCTCTCCCACTCTCCTGCTCCCCCACTCAAGAGCAGCGCTGCACGCATAGTTAAAACCGAAGAGCCGGATGGATTGTTGGCCTAAGCTTGGTGTGTGAAGCGATCGGTCCAGCATAGTTAGATTGACTAAATCAGCATTTAGGACTCAGTAGCAGTGACCTAGCGCACACAACCGGACTGTACAGGATCGATACTATAACATTTGTATCATCACAACCAACCTGTGGCCTCGGTCAACATCTGAATCTAAATGAGTGAGATAATAAAAGAGTGAGGAAAAAAACCGCACCAACCTTTTGAGGAAGGGGCAAAATTATGAAACTTTTTCATGCAGCAACCCTAAGCTTACTCGCTCCCCTATTTTTGAGTGGCTCAGCTCTCGCCTTCGATCCGCTTCACGTACAACGGTTATTGTCAACTGGGGAATGTTTTCGATGCGATCTATCTGGGGCCGATCTCAGTCGGGCACATTTAATTGGGGCCGATCTCAGAGAAGCCAATTTGCAAGGAGCAAACCTCGCTGGCACTAACCTAGAAGGCGCTGATTTGACTCGTGCCAATTTGACAGGTGCTAACTTAACTCAAGCTTTTCTTACCAACGTCGATTTTAAGCAAGCAAATCTCGACGAGGTAAATTTGAGTCGCGCTACGATTTATGACGCGAATGTGTTCGGCGCATCAATGAATAATCTTGATATCACTGATGCCAATATCTTTAACACTGCGATCGGCATTGGCGGTGAAGATGGGGCGGAAATCCCAGATTGGCCAAGGCTGGATTGAGTCCCTACCTATAGCAAAGTGCTGAGTGCTTCGGCTTTAGTGCTGAGTACAAACACAGTCCTTTCCTTGATTTGAGCAACCCCCTTTATCTCGATCTGCTGTAGAGACGTTTCATGAAACGTCTCTACAATTTATATCATGTCCGGTAGCATCGATTGCAAGAGAAAAATCTCTCTGTTATCTGCGTTTATCTGCGTTCCAGAGTCTTCATCTGCGGTAAAAATTTAACCATTGATGACAACAGACAATTTCCCGTATCACTCTTACACTAACGATGCAACCGGACACGATATTACTCATAAAAGGGGGGTAATAAACCCGGATTCCGTATCAGCTAAAAAACTTTTTCCTCAACTTGCTACTAATTCTCTGAGTGAGTAGTTTAGCAATACGCATTCTCGTCAAGCTCTTAATATTGGGCGAGTAATGTTTTTTACTGTCAAAAAAATCATTGATATCTTCTAAAATTACCTGTAACCGTTTAACGATATTTTCAGCCCGATACTCTGCAAGAACCTGTTCCGACAATCTGAGCGATCCTGAATTTTCTAGCACTTTTAAAATCCGCTGAACATCATACTCTTTTGAATACCCAGCAATTTTATAGCAATTAAATCCTGGATCTAAGTAATCCGATAGTCCACCATTCACACTAGAAAAAACCTGACAACCACAGGCGAGAGCTTCCATTGGTTGCAGACCAAATCCTTCGCTCACTCCCTGTTGCGCCCAGTACTCACCAGAGTCGTAGAGATAAACCTTTGCTCGATTGAAAAGTCCTGTTAAATCTTTCACATAGGAATCAACAACGAATACGTTACACTGCTTTTGCAATGCTGGAATTAAATCCTGAATTAAATACTCAGAAGATTTACGAGCTTGAACTAACACATCAATATCCCGATTTTGGTTAATGTTTTCAAATTCATCAGAAATCTGATTTGGCAAATAATAAATGAGTGAATTAGGAGAATTTTGTCCCCAATATCCCATTGTATTTCGGCTCACAGTGATGATGGGAATACTTGAAGGAAGCGTGAATTTGTATCCCGCACTGTGGGCATGGTAAACAACATTATAGGTTTTTAGCTTGGCAGCAAGTTTGGGAATATCAAATCCCCAGCTAATCACAAAAATGACATCATCTAAGTCTTTCTGTTTTAGTAAGTCATCTAAGAAAAGCGTGTCTTTTTCCCGTTGGCGGTAAGTGACAACCTCAGCACTGCAAATCTGCTTAGCAAGATTGAATGTTTTTAACTCTGCCCAAAGACCACCGCAGGCAAACTTGCCACCTGTCCCAGGAACTAAGAAGTACAGTTTCCTCATTACACCACCTTCCGAGAATGCGTTAGCGTATTGCGCTAATATTAACGCAAGTTGCTAGTTATTTGCATGGCTGGTATGTTGTTGCGCTAAAGCGCTCTTATCCCAGTTGTAATAAGAGCGCTTTAGCGCAACAACGTACCAAAGAGCAGCCCAAATCTTATAACTAGCAACTTACGTTATTAGCTGAGTATTGGCTAAGAGCAAATATGGACAGCGATTTTTTGGCTTTTCTAACTGGCGTTGGTTTGCTTATCCTGTATCTGATCTTCTCGGCGTTGACCGAAATGGGTACAAAACTGCCTTGGAAGAAATAAAAAAAGAAAGGATCTGAATCGCGTGGTTAAAGTGTAGGTTGTTGCGCTTTAGCGCTAAAGCGCAACAACGTACCAATAACACAAAACGATCGCTCTTTTCTACCCTTACCCATTCACGTAATAATCTCTAGTTCCCTTAGTATTAATCGCTTCACCCAAACGATTCAGCGCATG
Source organism: Argonema galeatum A003/A1 (assembly GCF_023333595.1). Taxonomy (GTDB): domain Bacteria; phylum Cyanobacteriota; class Cyanobacteriia; order Cyanobacteriales; family Aerosakkonemataceae; genus Argonema; species Argonema galeatum. The sequence goes on along the minus strand of NZ_JAIQZM010000018.1, from coordinate 43,613 downwards.
AATATAAGCAGCAGTTCGCATGGAAACCGATAATTCCTGAGCAATCTTCCAAATATTCTCTGTTTCCTCAATCATTTTGTCCTTCAATCGTTGATTCACTTCCGCCAGTGTCCAATAAAGTCCGCTGCGATTTTGCACCCACTCAAAATAGCTAACTGTCACGCCCCCTGCATTCACCAAAATGTCGGGAACGATATAAATTCCTTTTTCTTCTAAAATTCGATCGGCAGCAGATGTTACCGGCCCATTGGCAACTTCAAATATAAACTTTGCTTTGATATCGTTTGCATTCTCTTCCGTAATTTGCTTTTCCAAAGCTGCTGGAACAAGTACATCCACATCTAAAGCTAAAAGTTCTGCATTGGTGAGAACTTGATGTTCGACAACGCTACAAACTGTGCCTTCACAATAGACTGCGTGCATACCTTTGATAAATTCTTTGCAGCGTCGAATGCTGCGAATATCTAAACCTTGTTTGGCATAAATTCCGCCTTGAGAATCGCTTACCGCCACTATTTTATAACCATTTATTGCTAGTAATTCTGCCAGCACACCACCAGCGTTACCAAATCCTTGCACTGCTACCGTGGTTTCTCTGGGTAGCTTGTCAAATTTGGACATAATGGTTTCAATAACAAAAAAAGCTCCGGTTGCAGTGGCGGTATCTCGACCTAAACTTCCGCCTATCGTAACTGGTTTTCCGGTGACAACGGCTGGGGTAATTTGCCTCTTGATAATATTGTATTGATCCATCATCCAACCCATGATCGTCGGGTTGGTATAAACATCGGGTGCTAGAATATCAACATCAGGGCCAATAAAGTCTGCGATCGCATCTATATAACCGCGACTCAAACGTTCCAACTCCAGTCTCGATAACGTTTTGGGGTTCAGCGTCACCCCACCTTTAGCACCGCCAAAAGGCAGATTCAACGCGGCACATTTAAACGTCATCCAGAACGCTAAAGATGTGACTTCATCCATTGAAACGTTTGGATGATACCGAACTCCTCCCTTGGTTGGCCCTCTGGTATCGTCATACCGAACCCGATAACCCTGAAAAATCTTCAAAGAACCATTATCCATTCGCACGGGAATAGACACTCTTAAACTTGCTTTGGGAAATTTTAAGTGTTCGATCGCATCATCTGAAATTGAGACGTATTTTAGTGCCTTTTCTAGTCTTTGACTAGCATCAGCAAATAGGGAATTTTCCATATCATGTTTTTGATTTAATATAAGTATATTTAAGCACATTCTCCTAATAATTAGTGTAACAATTTAATAAGCCGATCGGCAAGTCTAGCTCTTATGCTTGTTAAACAGTACAACCTCCAGGCCAAAATGGTTAAACTTAAGAAACATTAAGTTAAAGTCAGGCATCCCGCGAGGTTTATGATTGAACTCCTAGCCGCACTCTCTGCTGCTGCTGCGGTGGGAGTGGGGAGAATTGCCCTGCCCCTCCTGTTGATTGGCCTTTTGCAGGGGAATAATCTCTGGTCTCGCGTACCGATTCTATCTTTAATTCATCCACAGGTAGTGGTGGGAATCCTCACCAGCTGGTCGTTATTCGAGTTGTTTGCTTCCAAAAAGCTATTAGGGCAGCGCATACTGCAAATTTTCCATCTCTTGTTTAGCCCTATTGTGGGGGCGATTATGGGGGTTGCTGTTGCCGAGGCCACCGACGCTCCCGGTTGGTTAATTATATTAGTTAGTGTAGTGGGTGGGTTGTTGGCGCTTGTGCTGCAACTTGTCCAAGTCGGGTGGTTTTTTCGATTGCGGGGCTTACCCCTGTGGGCTGTTTTTGCCCAAGATGCCTTGTGTGTGGTACTGGTACTTTTAGCTTTTGATGCGCCCAGACAGGGAGGCTTAATTGCGATGCTCCTGCTGTGGTTAGCAATTCGCAGCTCTGGTGAATGGTATAGTTGGTATAGCAAAAGTCAAAAGTCAAAAGTCAAAAGTCAAAAGTGAAATGCTTGCTGTGAATTGGTTCTGGCGTTTTAGGATGTCCTAATAGCCTGCGTAAATAAACTGAACACCCAGAAACCCGGTTTCTCAAAGAAACCGGGTTTCTAAGGGCAAGGCAGTTTTACGTTTAATTATGCCCACCTATTTACCTTTCAATCCAAAATCCAAAATCTAAAATCCAAAATTTCTACAGCAGTCCGATTAGATGTAGAGGCCCGTGACTGGTGAGCAGTTCCAACACTAGGTCAATACAGATAATCATTGCTATACGACCGTTCCAAACTTCAGCAGATGGAGTTATCCCCCATTCCCAACGCTCTTGCGGGTACATCTTGACTTGCTTCTTGAGTTGTGTTACTTCGGAAAGCTTTACACTGGGAGAGTTGAGGGCTTCGACGACTAGATCTGCTAGGGCATCAATAAATACAGGATTGGTATCGAGGGCGGGTACGCGGCGGAAGTTGTGAATGCCAGATTCCTCAGCTAGTTCGCGGTACTCCATATCAATTTCTTGCAGGGTTTCGATATGCTCAGAGACAAAGCTGATGGGCACTACTAGCAAATCTTTGACTTCTTGGGCGGCAAGTTCTTTAATAGCGTCTTCAGTGTAGGGTTTGAGCCATTCTACTGGGCCGACCCGACTTTGGTAAGCCAGTGTGTGGGGATTGGGTCGATTCAGCGTCTCCATGATTCGGACTGTGCAGTCCTCTATTTCTTGCTGGTAGGGGTCGCCAGCTTCTTCTACGTAGCTTACGGGGACGCCGTGGGCGCTAAAGAAGAGCGTAACTTCATCGGGATTGTCAAAGCGATCGAGTTCTTGGGTTATCAGCTGCGACATTGCTTGCAGGTAACCGGGTTCCTGATACCAGGAACGAATGACGGTGTAGTCAACGGGGCCCAGGGAGGGGTCTTCTTGCCAAATCTTTTCCAAAAGGCGGAAGCTGGAACCGCTGGTGCTGATGGAGAATTGGGGGTAGAGGGGGAGGATAACCAGACGATCGACGCGATCGCGTTTCATCCGTGCGATCGCTTCTTCCGTGAAAGGATGCCAGTACCGCATCCCTATGTAGACACTTGCTGGTTGTCCTTTTTGCTCCAAATGTTCTTCCAAGGCATGAGCCTGGGCTTCTGTAACGCGGCGTAGAGGAGATCCACCCCCAATTTGGCTATAATTTTCTTGGGATTTCTTGGCTCGCAGTGTAGAGATGAGCCATGCCAGGGGTTTTTGTAACCAGGGAAACGGCAGCCGAATGATTTCCGGGTCGGAAAATAGGTTAAACAGAAAGGGACGGACATCCTCCAGTTGATCCGGTCCGCCCAAGTTAAGTAGTAAAACCCCAGTACGCCCCATAACTATTACAGTTTCCCAATGTTTTCAGATTCGTTACCGATTTTAATAATATATCTTGTTTATTGGCTTCAATTAGCACCAAGGAATACACAATTTCAGGAGAAGTTAGGCCGTGGCCACTATTTTAAGGGATTGGAGCTATCAATATCAGTGGTTGTACGATGGGATTTCTCGTCTTGCTGCCGTTAGCGTCGGTGGAGAGGGGCGATTCCGCCAGTTAGCTTTGCAAGGTTTGACCATCCTTCCAGATACCAAGGTACTAGACCTTTGTTGCGGTAGCGGTCAGGCAACCCAATTTCTGGTGCAATACTCCCAGAATGTGACGGGATTGGATGCCTCACCTTTATCGCTGAAGCGGGCGCGACTGAATGTTCCATCTGCTCAGTATACCGAAGCTTTTGCCGAGGATATGCCGTTTGCAGACAATTCTTTCGATCTTGTGCATACCAGTGTGGCGATGCACGAAATGCAGGCTGATCGATTGCGACAGATTCTCAAAGAGGTTTATCGGGTGCTGAAACCGGGTGGGGTGTTTGCGCTGGTGGATTTTCACGCGCCGACGAATCCGCTATTTTGGCCGCCGATATCGTTATTTTTGTTGTTGTTTGAGACGGAAACGGCATGGAACTTGCTGAAAACCGATTTGCCTGGGTTGTTGGCGGAGATTGGGTTTCGAGAAAAGGAGCAGATTTTGTATGCGGGTGGGAGTTTGCAGACGATAAAGGCAAGGAAATGAACTGTAGAGGCACAGAGGGGGGCAGAGGGGCAGAGGGGCAGAGGGGCAAAACGAACAATTCTGACGCAAGAAGGATTTGATATCGGAAAATTATTCAATAGCCGTCTCTTATCTGCGTTTATCTGCGTTTATCTGCTTTCATCTGCGGTTAAAAATCTTTAAAACTGACTTTTCGGATAGGCTCTAAAGGTGCCAACTACGGAAATGCGCCTACTCTGTGGCGCAACATCTCCTTTCATTGTACAGTTATTCCTACCTTCCGCTTTGTTGTCTCTTCAATTGTGCAACTTGTGCTTCTAGTGCTTTTACTCGTTCCTTGAGTTCTATCACGAGGGTAGCGAGTCTAGAGAACATTGGGTCTTGAGATGCGGTTTGCCTGTTTACTCTAGGGGTAGCGCGTGGCGGTAGGGGTGCTGGTGTTGGTCTGGCTATTTCCACTCTGGGAAAGTCCGCACGGTTGGTGAGTCGATTTAACTGGGACTCGATGCGATCGATTTGCGATCGCAATTGAAAGTTATCTGATTCTACTCTAGAAAGACGGGATTCTAGGTATCCTGTCGATTGAGCCAGTGTAAGACGGGGTAGGATGGCGATTCCCAAAATAAAGGCGAGGCAAAGGATCGCGATTTTCTTGAGCATTTTGGATGCTCCCAGTTAAGATAAGTAGCGTTTTCCTAATTAAAATTTTGATATGTACTTCTACATTAACGCAGTTATTCAAACGCAGGACTAATGCTGGCGGCATATTGGGCGCTCTGTCTGCGGTAGGATATACAAGAGCTTATCTTAGCTCAACTTTAATTATTAGGATAAAAAGTGTGATTCGCTGACGCGATAGCTTCGCTTCACGCGCAGATTGCCGTAGGCATATCGATCCTCCCGCTTCTGAATGGTATAATTTACTTACAAGTGGTGGCGATAATTATGACTCAAGAACTCATCGATTTAAGAAAAAGCATTATGGAAGGACGTTACGCAGATGCTTTATTAATTGTTGATGAATTAGAAGGAATGAGCAAACAGGCAATTCTGCGTAATATTCAATCCTATTTAAGGATTCTGCTAATCCACTTGATTCTTAATCAAGTTGAGCAACGATTAACCAGTTCGTGGGCTGCTTCTATTCGCAATCCACTTGTGGAAATTAAAAAACTGAATCTCAAGGATAATAAAACATCCCAGCACATCAATTCGGATGAATGGGATACTTGGCTCGAAGAGGAAATCGAGTCAGCAATTCGCGACGCGAGTTCGGAAGTGCTGGATGGGATATATAATGAGTTTCAACTTACTGAAATGGTGGATAGAACCCAGGTAATTCAGAACGCTCAAAAATTATTGACTCTGACATATTCCCATTCAGCTAAGGATTTACCCGCAGTGGTAGCTGAAAATTTAACTCAGTTACCTGGCGGGGAAGATTGGAAATTGAATCGGCAAAAATAATAGTGAAATAAACAGTGGGAAACTTATGACTCAAGAATTGATAGATTTGAAAACCAGCATTGTAGAAGGACGTTACACAGATGCTTTAGTAATTGTAGATGAGCTAGAGGGGATGAGCAAACAGGCGATTCTGCGTCAGATTAAATCCTTCTTAAGAGTTTTGGTGATTCATTTGATTAAAAATCAAGTAGAGCGACGATTAACTGGTTCGTGGGCTAATTCAATTCGCTTTTCCATTCGAGAAATTAAAGATCTGAATCTTAAGGATAATAAAACGTCGTATTACATTAAGCCTGATGAATGGGAGAATTTGCTAGATGAGGAAATAATTGAGGATGCGATCGCTTTAGCAAGTGAAGAAGTATTGAATGGAGCATACAGCCAATTACAACTTTCAGAAATAGTCGATCGAACTCAAATACTCCAGATTTCTCAGAAATTATTAGCCTTAACATATTCCCATTCAGCCAAGAAATTACCCACCTTTTTAGCTGATAATTTAATTCAGTTACCAGGTGGGCAAGATTGGATCGAGAGACAGAAATAAAATAGCAAAAAAGGAATTGCAAAAATTATGACTCAAGAACTAATAGATTTAAGAACTAGCATTATCGAGGGACGTTACGCAGATGCTTTGACAATAGTTGATGAGTTAGAGGGAATGAGCAAACAGGCGATTCTGCGTAATATCCAATCTTTTTTAAGGATTCTGCTGATTCATTTGATTAAAAACCAAGTTGAACAGCGATTAACGAATTCATGGGCTAATTCAATTCGGAATTCAGTTAGAGAAATTAAGAAACTGAATTTGCAAGATAACAAAACCTCTTACTATGTTAAAATAGATGACTGGGAATCAATGCTTGACGATGAATTGGAGGAAGCAATTTGTTTAGCTAGTGAGGAAGTCAGGGATGGATGTTACAGTCCTTATCAGCTTTTGGATTTAGTTGATAAAGAACAGATTATGGCGATTGCCAAAAGTTTGTTGTCTCTCACTTACGATTACTCGGTAAAAGAGTTATCTTCAGTGGTTAATAATGATTTGACTCTGCTTCCGGGTGGGGAAGATTGGAAAGCTGGGAGGCGATGATACGACTCTTGACAGTAGGGGCGTTCGCGTAGCGTGCCGGAGGCATTAGCATTCGGGTAGTAAATCTTCGGTTTTAACCAATAAATTATATGCCCGAATGCTTCGCCCCTACCCAGATTTATGGCTTAACCGACGAGAGCGGTTGCTATACTACAATTTGCATGATTTTTCGTTTATATAGCCATTATATCTGCTAACAGACCCGCCTGGGAATCAATTCCCAGGCTAATAGCGAAAGTCCTCTGAAGAGGACTGAATATTTCTATTTGGAGTTTAGACTATTAGACTTAAGAAACCGGGTTTTTTAGCAAAGATTTCGGTTTTGGGGTAGGGTTAATTGCGAAAAACCCGGTTTCTGACTTTGGGCAAGATTTGGATATTTTTAACCACAGATGAACACAGATGAACACAGATGTGGATGTAGATTTTTTGCTATGCAGATGATGGTTGTTTTTGATTGGTTTTTGGGATAGTCTTTCAGTCCTCTGAAGAGGACTTTTGCTATTAGCCTTGAAATTGATTTCAAGGCGGGTGAATGCGTTGGTGCAAGATCTCAATGATTGTTTTGAGAAAAGCGAAACCTATCGCATTTGTTGGGTTTCGTACCTCAACTAAGCGGACAAAATCGCGCCCCATTGCCAACCTCAACGAAGGGTAGTACAATTTTATCGAATTATCATATATATCTGATACGCCAACCATCCTAAACCCAGTCCTAACCAAGAAGTTCCAAGCACGATTAGAAATGTGTGAAACTTGCTGAAGGGCTTGAATAACATTTCCAAAGTCAAAGCCAAAACCGTAGCCAAAGCCCAACCCAAAGCCAAAGCCAAAGCCCAACCCAAAGCCCAAGCCGAAGCCCAACCCAAAGCCAAAGCCAAAGCCAAAGCCCAAGCCAAAGCCAAAGCCCAAGCCAAAGCCAAAGCCCAAGCCCAATCCAAATCCAAAGCCAAAGCCCAAGCCCAAGCCCAAACCCAAGCCCAAGCCAAATCCAAAGCCAAAGCCCAAGCCCAAGCCCAAGCAAAAGCCGAAGCCCAAGCAGAAGGTGCTGAAAAGAAACCTAAAACTGCATAAGCTAACAAAACTCCTGTTAGCCAACCCCAAGGAATCGTTCTTTGTTTTTTCGGCGGTAAACTAACCTCCACAGTGCGATTCGCCACTTCCAACAACTTCAACCATTCCTGCATCGACTGAGGACGGTTTTTCGCTTCCAACTCCATCCCCTTGAGAATTGCCCGATTTAACTCATCGCTAATATCAGCGTGTTGCTTAGGTTTAATCAATCCGACATTATTCAACTTCCGATCCAAAGAAGATGTCGGACATTTACCAGTTACCGCATAATATAAAGAAGCTGCCAAACAGTACACATCAACCGTTAGTTCCCGACTTCCCATCATCTGTTCGTAAGGCGCAAAAGCGAGATTGCCAAAATGCTTGGAACTTTCGACAGTTTGCAGAATTTCCCCAGCAATGCCAAAATCAATCAAAATTGCTTTACCATCTCTCTGCACCATAATATTGCCAGGGTGAGCATCCCGATGCACCAGTCTCGCTTTATGTACCACCGTCAAAGCTTCCCCAATTTGTCGCAGATACTCCACCGCTTCTGTGGGAGGTAACGCCCCTCGCCGCCGCACCAAATTAAACAAACTCTCCCCTGGTACAAAATCCATTACCAGGCAGTATATCCCCCCCTCTTCAAACAAATCCCTGACGCGCACGATATTGGGATGCTTCTGTTCAGAGAGTTTTTCCAGTCGCCGCCCTTCCTCCACGAATCGCTGCAAATATTTCGGGTATTCGGCGTCATTTTTCAGCCTTTCGTTGGGCGTTTTAATCACGATTAACTGTTGCAGCAGCGTGTGTCGTGCTTGATAGGTAATCCCGAAACCGCCTTCTCCCAGGATTTTCTCGATAATATACTTACCATTCTGCAACCGCTGACCTGCTGCCCAAACCATGTCGCGCTTTCCAGACACTTTGGTTTATTGTGACACAGGATGAGAAAATTGTAGTAACGCACCAATACTGTTCGGATAAGCAGCAGAATAGAAACCCGGTTTTTTGAACAATACCCTCGCCATTTCTTTGTAGGTTGGTTTGAGGAACGAAACCCAACGAATTTGCCCTAGTTTCGTTCCTCAACCCAACCTACGAATCTGTTCGGATAAGCACCAGAATAGAAACCCGGTTTTTTCAAAAAACCGGGTTTCTAACCTCACACTGATGGTCAAATTTCACTTACTCGATAAATTTGGCGCACCTCTTCCAAACTATTCGCCGTCTTGAGTCTTTCCTGAATTGCCTTCAATACATTCACATCCGAAATCTGAGATATTTCCGGCAATAGCTGTAATCCCTCACTACCGAATTTTAGCTCCAAACCAAATTCAATAGCTGACAAGATTCCTTGCTGTAAACCTTGTTGTAAACCTTGTTGTAAACCTTGCTGCAATCCTCGTTGTTCTCCTTCCCTCCAAATCTCTTGATACCAAGGCGATTCTCGTAAAACAGCCATATCCCACCTCATAATTTGCTGGACTAAACGAGTTTCCAATACAAAGGTAGCAAAAAAAGCTAATAGGTTTTCCAACTCATTCAACTGTTCATCAGCACGTAAAAGTTGGACTGCTTGCTGCACTACTGCTTCCTCACTACCGCCTCTCAGCACTGGTACAAAGGGAAGCAAAGATGTTAACTGTTGTTGAAAAACTGTTTGGGCATCTACTTCCCAGAGATTAATTACGCGATACTCCTGAGTTGCTCTTAATCCGAAAACCTGCGATTCATAGCCTCTAGCTATAACCACTCCCGGTGTTGGTTGCAAAATATTAATCAGTACCGGGTAGACTGGCAAGTTGTATCGCTCCTCTGCCAGTGCTGCATAAGCTCGCATTCGTAAAGGCATCCGATTATTGTAGCGCAATTGGATCTCGTTCAGCACTAAAAACTCGCCGATTTGTGGACTGTAGGCTTTTACTATTACATCGCCCTCCCGACTAATCCACTGGAACTCAGAGGTAAGAATATCTCGCGCTGTTATATTGGGGGACTGCGTTACCCATTTCACCCAAGCATCGGGTGCTAAACTAATTAAACGTTTGCTACCGATATCTGCTGATTTAGTCATTTGTCATTTGTAAAAGTGAAGCATTCGGAACTATAAATTTGGAGGATATGCGCCGTCCATAAAAAGGTTTGCACAAGGTAATCCAGCCTACAATTTAATTTTAGTCAGTAGTCGATCGCAACGAACAACTGACTACTGACTACCATCCAATTTACGTTGTATACTCGGCGTTAATTTTCACGTAGTCGTAAGTCAAATCGCATCCCCAAGCTTTACCAAAACCACCTCCATTGCCAATACTTACTGAAATTAAAACGGTATCTTCTTTCAAATAAGCACCAGCTGCTGCTGTTTTCAAATAGGCACTAGCAGCAGATCGATCGAATGCTAAAGGTTGTCCGTTTTCCATTAGTAAGAAATTACCTAATTTGATTTGCAAATTTTCTTGATCGAACGAGACACCAGCACGTCCCGCCGCTGCTGCAATTCTTCCCCAGTTGGGGTCGCGACCGAAAATAGCTGATTTAACTAGAGATGAACCGGCGATCGTTTTGGCAACTTGACGCGCCGCTTTGTCATCAGTTGCGCCAGAAACTACTACTTCAACGAGACAGGTGGCACCTTCGCCGTCCCGTGCGATCGCTTTTGCCAAATGCTGACAAACTGCTGTTAACATGGCCTCCAACTTTTCTGCTTCTGGGCCCATTTCGGTAATCGCGGGTGTGCGAGATTGTCCGTTAGCCAAAGCAATTAAGGTGTCGTTGGTACTGGTATCGCCGTCAACAGTAATTTGATTGAAGCTTTTATCGGCGGCGCGACTCAACATTTGCTGCCACAGGGAAGGAGAAACTGCTGCATCACAAGTTACAAAAGATAGCATTGTCGCCATGTTGGGATGAATCATACCCGAACCTTTGGCAATTCCCCCGATTCGGACTGGGCGATCGTGCATCATTGTTTCTAGGGCGATCGATTTTGGCACTAAATCTGTGGTGACGATCGCCTTTGCAGCTGAATCGCCTCCCGTTTCCGATAAGGCGGCGACAAGTTCAGGAATTCCTGCTTTCAGCACATCCATCTTAATCCGCTGACCGATGACTCCGGTAGATGCTAGCAAGATAGAGTCTGAGGGAATATTCAGTATTTGAGCTAAATTTTGGGCGCATTCGATCGCATCAATCCAACCTTGGGAACCTGTGGCGGCGTTCGCTTGTCCAGCGTTGCAGAGAATAGCGCTGGCACCTGGTTTAGATTGCAGGCGCTGACGGCAGTAATCCACTGGCGCGGCGCGTACAACAGAGGTGGTGAATACTCCAGCTGCGATCGCCTCCACATCCGACACAATCAAAGCCAAATCCGGTAATCCCGAAGCTTTCAGTCCAGCCGTAATCCCCGCCGCACGATACCCCCTGGGTGCTGTCACGCTACCGCTGATTTCCTGCCATTCTGTCATAACTTTCCCCTCCAGCCTTTTGCTTTCCAGGGGGGATCATACCATTTTAGATTTTAGATTAAAGATTTTAGATTTTAGATTAAAGAATTGAATAAACTCTTGCTGTGAGCGATTTTCAGTCAATTCAACCCATGCTTGTGTAATATCGCTTCCGTTTACATACTCCCCCTAAGACCGCGCCTGGGGGAGTGGGGGAGCTTGAACAGAGCTTCTTTGCATATTTTCTACGATACTGTGACTACCTAAACGGAAATGATATAACGCCTTATGGTATCGATCGCTAATTATCTAACTGAGAAAAAGCTCCCCCTCTCCATTCTTTACTTTTGACTTTTGACTTTTGACTTTTGACTTCCGCGTAGCGGCACTAGCCCCTCAAAAAAAAAAAGGGGAGTCGCTTGGATGGACGACTCTCCCGATCATCAGGGTGCATCTACATACACGATTATAACGGTATAGGGGTGAGGGGTGACACCCCCTATTGTAATTTCTTGGTGAAGTCTAGCCCCTTTTTATAAAGTTGAGACTAAGATTTCAACTTTTGGGCCAGAAGTTGGTTGGTCAGCTGGGGATCGGCTCGACCGGAGGTTTTCTTCATCACCTGTCCGACAAAGAAGCCCAGCAGCTTGGTTTTGCCGTTGCGGTACTGTTCTAGCTCTTTAGGATTTGCCGCCAAGATTTCATCGATGATGGTTTCTAGAGCTACAGTATCCGAGATTTGGGTTAATCCCTTGCGATCGATCAGTTCCTTAGCCGAACCACCACTAGAGAACAACTCCGGTAGAATATCTTTGGCAATCTTGCCGCTGATGGTTCCTGTTTCAATCAGAGAAATCAGTTCAGCTAAGGTGTCCGGTTTGAGGGCAATTTGGGCGATGCTGAGTTTTTCGTTGTTGAGGTAGGCACTGATATCGCCCATCACCCAGTTAGCCGCTTGCTTGGAATTGGCACCAGCGGCGACAGTGGCTTCAAAATATTCGGACACTGAGCGATCGTCTGTCAGTACCCGCGCATCGTAGGCAGAAAGGCCCAATTCACTTTCATAGCGGTGTCGTTTCTGCGCCGGGAGTTCTGGCAATTCCGACTTCCACTTCTCTAGCTGCTCAGATGACACCTCAATGGGAGCCAAATCGGGTTCGGGGAAGTAGCGGTAATCGCTGGAACCTTCCTTAATCCGCATACTGATAGTGCGTTGACTGCCTTCCTCCCACAGCCTAGTTTCTTGCACAATCCGCTCACCGGCTTCTATGGCTTGAGTTTGCCGATCGATCTCGTAATCGATCGCCCTTTGGATGGCATTAAAGGAGTTCATATTCTTAATCTCTACCTTCGTGCCAAACTCTTTTCGTCCCACCGGACGCACGGAGATATTCACATCGCAACGCAGGGAACCTTCCTGCATATTGCCGTCGCTGACACCCAAATAGCGCAGAATGCGGCGCAATTCTTGGGCATATTCAGCAGCTTCTAGGCCCGATCGCATATCCGGTTCTGAGACAATTTCTACTAAAGCTACACCTGTGCGGTTGAAGTCTACCAGAGAGTAAGTAGAACCCGAAAGGCGATCGCTACCCGCGTGAACCAACTTTCCCGCATCTTCCTCCATGTGCAGGCGAGTGATACCAATCTTTTTGCGACTAACTTTACCCGCTTCATCCACCAATTCAACTTCCAGCCAACCATGCTCGGCAATAGGCAGGTCGTACTGAGAAATTTGGTAATTTTTAGGCAAATCGGGATAAAAATACTGTTTGCGGTCAAATTTGCTATAGGGTGCAATCTCAGAGTTGAGGGCTATCCCAGCTTTGACGGCGTACTCCAGTACCTTCTCATTGAGTACTGGCAACACTCCCGGCATACCCATGCAAATTGGGCAAACGTTCTGGTTTGGGCGACTGCCAAATTCGGTAGAACAATTGCAGAAAATCTTAGTGTCGGTACTAAGCTGACAGTGGGTTTCTAAACCGATGACGGCTTCGTACTGAGTTTTAACTGGTGTAGCGGTTGTCATGAGCTAACAAATTGAGGCATAGCAATAATCAATCTGCTTCTATTTTAACTTTTTGCAGACAAGCTACAGATGTAGAGAGGTTTCATGAAACCTCTCTACATCTGTAGTAACATACAGCGCTTTGCGCTGTTATGAGGTACAATAAAATATCATTTTGTAGCCAAAGGTAATGAAAGCGTATTCGGTTGAGTTTCGCAAAAGAATAGTGATAGCCCATTTGGTAGAAAAGATGTCAATCAGGAAAGTAGCTACCCAATTTGCTGTCAGTACAAGTTTAGTCCAAAAGTTGGTGAATCTTCAACGAACAGAAGGAAATTTACAGCCCAAACAAACGGGAAAACCACAATTTAGCCACCTGACCAATGCGGAACCAGAAATCAAAGCATTAGTAGCAGAACATCCAGATGCAACATTAGCAGAATTATGTGAATTATTTGCTTCTAAAACCGGAAATTGGGTGAGTCAGTCGGCCATGTGCCGCTATTTACAAAAATTAGGCTTAAATCGCAAAAAAAAACCTGGTACAGCAGCCAAGCGGCGACAGAAAGAGTCCGAAAATTGAGAGTTGAGTATTGGGAAAAAATCAAACATATTCAGCCAGAAAATCTCGTATTTTTGGATGAAACTGGCATTCTACTAGGGTTGACCAGAACTCATGCTCGTTCCTATCCAGGCACAAGAGTAACCGAACTAAAACCATTTTATCGGGCTGCTAAAGTGACAGCTATTGGCGCAATTAGTATTAATAAAGTGCTGGCATTAATGACAATGAATGACTCAATGGATGGCAAAGCATTTGCTGTATTTATTGAAAAGTTTTTATGTCCTCAGTTATGGCCGGGAGCGGTAGTAGTCATGGATAATTTACCCGCCCATAAACTAGCATCTATTGAGCCTATGATTCAAGCTGTAGGTGCAAGTGTTATTTGTTTATCTCCCTACTCTCCAGATTTTAATCCCATTGAACTCTGGTGGTCACAACTCAAATCTTTTTTGCGTAAATTCGCTCCCACTAACACCTTGATGGTTGACAGAATCATCAAGGTAGCTCTCCATTTAATCAATCCTCAACATTTGAGAAATTGGTTCGCTCGTTGCTGCTATTGTACCTCATAACAGCGCAAAGCGCTGTAAGTTGCTAGTTATAAGGTACGTTGTTGCGCTTTAGCGCTCTTTGAGCGCTAAAGCGCAACAACGTACCCATTATATGAAACCAACGTCTCTACACCAGAGGGTGTTCATTTGTAGCAGAAATAAATCCAAACTATATAACATAGTAGCTGGAACAAAGCAAGCAAAATTTCTGAAGAGTTTATTTAGTTGAGCGGTCTTTTCTGAATTTGGCGATCGCAGCTTTCCCCCATCTTTGTTTCCAGGTTACCTTTCCAGTCCGTATTCCTGTAAAATTTCGGAAAAATATTGTTCTGCCGCCGCTTCTTTGGCTGTCTCAGAACTAAACTCACTCCTGATTTTAGCCAATTCCCCACTGTCTAACCAAAAACCTCCACACTTAGGACATTCATCAACTAAAACCTGTCTTTTGACGCTAAAAAAGTGGCGCATCATCACAACATTTATGCACCTGGGGCAACGCCGCTTTTTATTTTCATCGACTTCGATATGTTCATTTTTGGGAATTGCCAGAAGAATTTCCCCAGCTGACTCGTGTGGTTCGTCAACCTTTTGAAGTTCAAATCTGTCAAACCAAACTCCGCCGCAACCGCCTTCACAAGCATCAACCGTTATACTTCCAGCAACTATCTGGGTTAACTGATTTTCACAAGCAGGACATTTCATGATTTTTCCTCACCTAGTGACTTTTGCAATTTTACTCGTTCTGCTAATAAATAAAAGATCGCGATGCCCACCCAATCAGCTGCTAGATCGTAAAAACTAGCACTTCGGTTAGGTGAAAGTGTCTGGAGCAGCTCATCAGCTATACAACTAATTGCCACTAGAAGTGGAGCCAGCGGTATTAAAATAGACCAGACAGAAATTTTTCGTTTGTTTAGGGCTAGATGAGCGAAGAAGGCTGCCATACCTAACAATATAAAATGGCCTATTGTATCGTAATAAGGGATGGTGGAGGATTTAACGGGGAGAACTTTCAAGTATGCTGAGATAGATATCGTCATTAAAAGAGCAAGGTAAAACCAAAAAGCAAAAATCCAGCATTTCTTTGAGGATTTCAACCAGGAAAAGTTCATATTTGTTGAGTCTGCTGATAAGTTACCTACAGCTACAAAGACAAATGAGATGATTCCTGAAATTCTGGCTGTTTCGGAGTTGTGATGCTTTTGTTCAAAAAATCACATTTTCATGTTTCTGCTCCTCTGCTCCTCTGCTCCTCTGCCCCTCTGCTCCTCTGCCCCTCTGCTCCTCTGCCCCTCTGCCCCTCTGCCCCTTCTTCCCCTAGCCCCTAGCTATAGCTTTCTTGGCAACGAGTAGATAAACGGTCATGTCTCCTTTGCCTTTTACCTGGATTACACCCCGGTTTTCAAAATCGAACTTGTCCTTTAAACACTTGTAAGTTGCTTCTGTCATTTGAATACCGCCTGCCACACCATGAGATTCCATGCGGCTAGCAGTGTTAACAGTGTCACCCCACAAATCGTAGATAAACTTTTTGATACCTATGACTCCGGCGACAACAGGCCCGGTGTTGATGCCAATTCGGATACTGAAATCTACGTTATTTGCAACGTTGAATTGCTTGATTGCCTCCTGCATATCAAGGGCCATTTCAGCGACCGCTACGGCGTGATCGGGCCGTGGTTTGGGCAAGCCTCCAACCACCATATAAGCATCGCCTATTGTTTTAATTTTTTCCAACCCATGCAGTTCAACCAGTCGGTCAAATGCGGAAAATATTTGGTTAAGTAAGCTTACCAGTTCAACCGGAGATGTCCGAGCTGCCAGTTTGGTAAAACCAACGATGTCAGCAAATAGAACAGTGGCTTCGGGGAAGCTATCGGCAATGATAGATTCTTCTTTTTTCAACCGCTCTGCAATTGCTGATGGCAATATATTTAGCAGTAGGTGTTCGGCTTTTTCTTGTTCCGATTTCAGTTGTTTTAAAGAAAATTCTAATGTTTCTAGCATCCAGTTAATTGTCCCTCCCAGACTGGACAATTCATCTTCTCCAGCGCTGGATACGCGCAAGGAAAGATCGCCGCTTGTACCAATGCTTTTGACTCCATCGCTGAGACTAGCCAACCGCGACAAAACCATTTTTTCTAATAGCAATAGATTGCCAATCCCAAACACAAAACCTGCTCCCAGGAGTGATAATAGGAGATAAATTAGGCTAGCTTTTCCTTGGTTGTAAATAATTCTTGGGAATTGCACTTCCATTAGTAAAGCGGGTTTGCCGTAGATATCCTTCAATATGGTATAACCTGCGATCGCATTTTCATCTAGCGGTCGGACGAGAATCTTCCCATTTTGGATTTGGGATTTGGGATTTGGGATTTCTCCCAGTTCCTTTTGCTTCTCTTTTTCTGCCAAGGCGGTAGTCATTGCCTGTAAGTTGGGAGGTAGCTGTACATTATTTAAATTATGGATAGTTATAGATAACTGGGTCAAAGTGGCTAAACGCTTGATTTCGTCAGCGTTTAAGTAGCGTCCCATGACCAGCGTGCCGCGAATTGGGCCGTTGAATTTGTTGGTGACGATCGGATGAGAGGCAATCAGCAATGGCCCTTCTGGTAATATAACGATTCCCTCATGACTGGTTTTTGGTGTAGCGTGTTGCACTAAAAGGCTGCTAGCTGTCAAATGCTGTTGCAGTCCCTTTGATACGGGAATCCCTTTCTGATACTTGAAATCGAAGCCTCTGCTGAAAACCGTTTGACGGTCAGAGTTGATTAATAGGGTTGTGTTAAGCTTAAAATCTGATAAAGTCTGTTTAGAAAGATTCGTTTTGAGATAGCGTTTGTTGCTATCCGCCATGAAGTTGTAGGTGTCGTCCCAAGCACCTAACTGGCGAACCAAGACGCTCAAGTTGCTAGCATCCTCATCCAAGGCATCTAAGGCACGTTTCACTCCCTGGGTAGTGTAATCTACCTCCAAGTCTTGGGTATGCTTCATGAGATGGATGTATGCGGTGGCATACAAAACCCCAACTAGCCCTACCAGGCTTAGACCAATAACCAGCAGTGTCTTTTGACGCAGTTTCATGAAATTAGTAAAGGTAATTTCAAATTTAAGATTTGAGGTTGTAGATGAATTTAATTTAAAATACGGCCAAACCCTGAGCGCATCCTGCAAAAAAAGTTGGGTGCGTTAACGCAGTGTAACGCACCCAAAAGTTATTGTCATACCAAATCCGGGTTATTTACCCCCTTTATAGTGTGAAGTGTAGGGGTGAAGCATTGCGGCAATAAGTGTATTCCCCTAACCAAAGCCTTTCTACCGCAATGCTTCACCCAACTTATGGATAACGGGGGTTTTTATCCCGGATTTGGTATCAGGGATTAGCAATGTCCAAATTTACGTTTGTAAACTGTCAAGCAACTGAGTGCGAGCTATTTCTAAGGCTTCTTGTAACTTGCTGGGGTCGCGTCCGCCAGCTTGAGCTAGGTTGGGTCGTCCGCCACCGCCGCCACCGCAAATTTTAGCGATCGCACCAATAAATTTTCCAGCTTGTAACCCTTTTTTGTTGACATCTGGACTAAAAAGTGCTACAAAATTTACTTTTTGTGCTTCAGGAACTGACGCTAATACTACAGCAGCTAACCCGTGTTTTTGCTGTAATCTTTCTGCGGCTGTTTTGAGGGATTCGGCGTCAACATCTCCCAGCTGTGCAACGAGGATTTTGTAATCGCCAACTGTCTCGACTTGTGATAGGAATTGGTCGGATTTGGCGATCGCAAGTTCTGCTTTCAGTGCGTCTAATTGTTTCTGAGTTGATTTTAGTTCGTTTTGCAGATTGTTGATGCGATCGGGCAATTCTTCTGGTTTGGCTTTAAAAATGGCGCTAAGTTCTTTCACCACTTTATCTCGCACGTTCAAGTATTCCAAAACAGATGGCCCAGCGACTGCTTCAATGCGTCTTACTCCCGAAGCTACACCCGATTCGGAAATAATCTTGAAAACGCCTATTTCAGCAGTGTTGCTGACATGAGTTCCCCCGCAAAGTTCCATCGAAACGCCGGGAAAATCCAGCACTCGCACTTCATCGCCGTATTTTTCGCCAAACATAGCGATCGCACCTTTTGCCTTCGCTTCAGCCAGCGGTAAAACTTCTATTGTAGCAGCGTGTGCTTCCGCTATCCAAGTATTAACTTGTTCCTCAACTTGTTGCACTTCTTCTCCTGTTAATGCACGCGGACAATTGAAGTCAAAACGCAGTCTGTCAAAGGCAACCAAGGAACCAGCTTGGGATATCGAATCATCGACTATTTTCTTCAACGCCGCTTGCAATAAGTGAGTTGCGGTATGATTAGCTTGGGCGCGACGACGACAAGATTTGTCAATTTGGGCGGTGACGGGATCTCCTACGCGCAATGTACCGCGTTCGATGCGTCCGAAATGTACGAAGAAATCCGATTCTTTTTTGACATCTTCAATTCGGATTAAAATGTCATCGCCACTAATGTAACCGCGATCGCCTATTTGTCCGCCCGATTCCGCATAAAATGGCGTCTTATCTAAAACGATTTGCACCTGTGTTCCCGCTTCCGCTTCTTCTCCCGATTTGCCATTTACGAGTATTGCTTCGACAACGCTTTGACTGACAGGTTGGCTATAACCCAAAAATTGAGTAACTTGGATATTTTCGGCTAACTTATCGAGAGAACCTTGTACAGTTAAATCGATAGTTTCATGGGCTTCCCTAGCACGCTGCGTTTGTTCTTCCATCGCCGCTGCGTAGCCGATTTTATCTACAGTAAGTCCGTGTTCTTCGGCAACTTCTTCAGTTAGTTCTACTGGAAAACCGTAAGTATCGTAAAGAGTAAAGGCATCGCGTCCGTCGATTTGCGTTTTCCCTTGCTGTTTGAGGCGATCGAGAATTTCTTCCAGCAGTTTTTCGCCGCGTTCCAGCGTTTTGAGGAAGCGAGATTCTTCTCTTTGCAGTTCTGCTTTGATTTGCGCTGACCGTTGACGCACGTTGGGATAAGCAGATTCGGAAAGTTCGATCGCACTCTGGGCTACTTTAGTTGTAAATTCTCCCTCAATTCCAATCAGTCGCCCGTGACGCACAACGCGACGAATTAACCGCCGCAACACATAACCGCGACCCACATTTGATGCCCGAATTTCATCGGCGATCATGTGGACGACTGCGCGAACGTGGTCGCCAATTACTTTGAGAGAAACTTTGGTTTTCTCATCAGCTCGATCGTAATCAATCCCGGCAATTTCAGCCGCCGTTTTGATAATCGGGAAAATCAAGTCAGTTTCGTAGTTGTTCGGCACTTTTTGGAGGATTTGCGCCATCCTCTCCAAACCCATTCCAGTGTCGATGTTCTGGTTTTGTAGCGGCGTCAGTGCGCCGTTGGCATCCCGGTTGTACTGCATGAACACCAGGTTGTAGTACTCGATGAACCGGGTGCCATCTTCTAAATCGATGTTGTCGTCGCCCAGTTCTGGGTGGAAATCGTAGTAAATTTCCGAACAAGGGCCACAAGGGCCGGTGGGGCCAGACACCCAGAAGTTGTCCGCCTCTCCCATCCGTTGAATGCGATGCGCTGGGATACCGATTTTGTCTCTCCAAATGGCAAAAGCGTTGTCGTCTGACTCGAAGACGCTGACGATGAGGCGTTCTGGGGCCAATCCAAAGGTTTCCGTTGACAGTTCCCATGCCCACGCGATCGCTTGTTCTTTAAAATAATCTCCAAAGCTGAAGTTACCCAGCATCTCGAAGAAAGTGTGGTGTCTCGCCGTCCTACCCACATTCTCGATATCGTTGGTGCGGATACACTTCTGGGATGTGGTGGCGCGGGTAAATTCTGGTGTTCTCTGTCCGAGAAAGATGGGCTTAAATGGTAGCATCCCAGCGATCGTCAGCAGCACTGTCGGGTCTTCTGGCACTAGGGAGGCACTGGGCAGGATTTGATGCCCCCGCTGGGCAAAAAAGTCTAGGAATGTTTGGCGAATTTCGTTACCGCTGAGGTACTGGGGAGAGGAAGGCATGGATCTATATGGGAATCGTGTCGGTCAACATTCTAATTTTTACATTTTGTTGAGGACGCGGGGACTGGGGACTGGGGATTGGGGAGAATTACTAATGACTAATAGACCTCTCCAGAAATTAAAGGTGCGCTACCTGTAACCCTTGTAGAGACGTTGTATACAACGTCTCTACATTCTTTGAAAGGAGATGTCTAATCACCAATGACTAATCACCAATGACCAATGACCAATTACCAATTACTAAGTAGTGTAAAGACTCGTAAATTTCAGTTAAAACCTGTTCCCACCCAATAAATGTCATGTTAATTTAATAGTGGATACCAAAGAAAACAACCCAAAGGGTCAAGACAAGGTATCCCCGGTCAAAGACCCAGTTGCAGCAAAAACAAAAGGCATACCCATTAAGTGGCCAAACGCTCTTAATTGTAGAGCAAAGCCAAACCAACTGTCTGGTAAGACAAAATAATGCGAAAAGCCGTTATAGAAGGCTGCAATAATTGTCCACCTTAGTTAGTTAACTGTTCACTCTTCGTCCTAGTTTCTGACGATCGAGACTTGATAAATTCGACAATGCCGTTCTTGTGTGCCTAACCACCTTGGTTGGGCACACGGCGTTTTTGGTTATTAGTCTTTAGTCATTGGTCTTAGTAAAGATTATTTGGCAACAGACAACCGACAAATAATATCATGTCCTTACGCATCGGTTACCTAAAAAATTTGTGTTCTTATTCTTATCTGCGTTTATCTGCGTTCATCTGTCTTCATCGTTCGACTGAGCGCTCACGTCGAAGTCTGCGGTAAAAATTTAACCCCCGACGACAATAGAAAATTTAACGATATCACTCATGTGACTCTGGAACCCAACGAGGTTCTTTCATTTAGCTAACTCACGCAAAGCATTGCGGTAATTTTTGCGGGTTTGAGCAAATGCTTGCATCGCTGCCTCGAAATCTGGATCGTAAGCAGCGATCTGGAATCCATCTGCTGTTTCTGTTAAAAAAACGGTGTCTCCCTCTCCAACATTCAGCTTTTGCAAGACTTCTTTAGGCAAGGTTGCTCCTAAAGAATTACCGATTCGTCGAATCTTTAAGGCGTGCATAGTATAGCTAGGGGCTAGGGACTAGGGACTAGGGACTAGGGTCAGAAGGGTTTAGAATCCGCCAACGTTTGGTGGAATTCAGAATGTCCTAACCGACTTTCATCGGTTGCTATATCATCTTATGGGGACTGGGAATTTTTAATAGACCTCTCCAGAAATTAAAGGTGCGTTACCTGTAACCCTTGTAGAGACGTTGCATGCAACGTCTCTACATTCTTTGAAAGAAGATGTCTAATGGAGTAAGTATTTCCCAGAGCAATATAGTTTTAGTTAGTATTAATGTTATAACTAAAACTATACAAAATGTCAATTTTTTGTTTGCTGCTGATAGACTAACTGACTTGTGGAACTAGGATGCGTCCGTTGTTCCCGGCGCTGTTGTATCGTTGGAGTACGTCTATTGCGATCGCACTTCCCCTCCCAACTTCCACCAAAGCAACGCAAGCACCCCCAAAACCAGCACCAGTCAGTCTTGCGCCGAATACTCCCGGAGTTTCTTGCAACATCGCCACCAGCGTATCCAGTGCTGGTACGGAAACTTCGTAATCATCGCGCAAGCTAGCGTGAGAAGCATTCATCAATTCGCCAAAACGCTGTGCCGAAACTCCTTGCAAAGCTTCCAGAACTCGGTTATCCTCGGTGACAACATGACGAGCGCGACGCCGCAGCGGTTCGGGTAATTCTTCCACTATATTCGGATCGGTGATATCTCGCAAAGCTTTAACTCTCAGCAGATGTGCAGCTTCCTCACACTCGGCACGACGCTGGTTGTATCCGCTAGTTGCTAGAGTACGAGGTACACCGCTATCCATCACGACAATTTCTGCACCACTGGGGAAAGGCAAGACTTGACGCTCAAGCGTGCGGGTATCCAAAAATAGGATATGTTCGGTATCGGCTAGGCTTGACGCCATTTGATCCATGATGCCGCATTGCACGCCAGCATAAATAATTTCGGCTTGTTGTGCGAGTTGCGCGATTTGGATATCATCAATAGGGAGATCGAGGAGCGATCGCACTCCCCTCAGCGTCGCCACTTCCAAAGCAGCACTGCTAGACAAACCCGAACCTATAGGAACGGAAGATTTAACGTATACATTCAGAGGCGGTATTGTGTATCCTTCTTTCTCCAAAAGTTGCAGACAGCCAAAGATATAACTGGCGAACCCAGACGGCGTATGATTCGTTTCTAAAACTGTTACCCGTTCGTCTAAATTTTCAGAGTAGAAATGATGCTGTCCATCCATACTCAAACCCAATTGCACCGTCGTACTTTGGGGAATAGCCGTTGGCATCACGAAGCCATCATTGTAATCAGTGTGTTCGCCAAGTAGGTTAACTCGTCCTGTCGCACTGGCTTCTGTTTCTGGTATTTCAGCGAATATATGTTCAAAGTTTGTCATGGTTTCATTATCCAACCTCCAAAGGTAAAGGACGCAATCTTCCTTCAACCTCAACATTAGGCCATTTTGGATCTAAAGTCAGATTTTCTAACTCTCCATCCTTAAAAATCACAAAAGTATCTTCAATCTTGGCACCAGGTAAACTGGGATTCCACGCCACAGCCATATTTTCTGCCAGAGTATCGCTAGTAGAAGGAGTTGCCACAATTTCTCGCGCTAGATATCCGGTAGTTCCCCCCTGATGATGTTCGTGAATTGCATTCGGATATGCGTATTTTTGATAAGCTTGTTTGAACGCATCGTATATAGTATTAAGAGACGTTCCAGGTTGGCACAAATTCAGCGCTTCCGCTTCAATTTCGCGGAGATAAGCGTGCAATTTTGAGTGTTCCGGTTTCATCCCACCAAAAGAAACAAATCGGGTAAGATTTGCATACAAACCATATCCCCTAGCGCAAAACACCATCATCGCTTCCCCTCCGATCGGCTCCTTGCTGGGTGTAGCATGACGATAAAGTGGCAAACGCCTCTCGCCAGCTACCAAAGTCAGCGCCGGATGCAACCCCCTCGCCCACAACGCCTTTGCGCCCATACCTGCCAACTGGTATTCTGTCCATGTAGGCTTGGCTTTTGAAAGCACTTCTGTCATAGCTTCGCTGGCTAAACGCCCCACGCGGCGATATCGCTCCAATTCCCTTGGCATCATTACTCGTTTGTGCTTAAAAAGCGATAAAGGCAACGAACCTTCTTGGTTAGTAGTGCGATCGCTTAAAACCTTTCCCCCCTCCGTTACTTCCCGCACAAAAGATTCGCGGGCAGCAACATCTGCCCAAGGATGGATGTGCAACTTGAAATTTGCCGGAAGTTCCTCATCTTTTAAACGTTGGGCTTCAATTTCATCAGTCAAAACCCACGCATCCTCAGCAGTTACCAACACTTCCGCCACACCCGTTTCAGCTGTCAGCAACACCGTATTTGAACCACCAGCAGTCGCCCAAGCAAACCAATCTGTTCCCTTGAAACGGACACCCATCGCCCCAATCTTACTCACCGAGTTGCGGATTAACTCCAGCTTGGAGGATACTTCTTCGTTTACAGCATTCATGAAGGCACCGCCGTTTAGATTTGACAAAAGCAACTCATCTATGGTTAATATTCAATCTTCAGCAGCGGGATCTAACCTTAAATCCCGATCGGGAATTGAAACTATATTTACGACTACCGCCTGCAATTCCTTCGCCTTTTCTTCTGGAAGCGCATCATTAGCAAACATTCCTGCTGCCAATTCAGTTCCCGCCAGATATTTCAAACGATCTTTTGTCCGATAAGGTGGATAAAATTCTGCGTGCAGGTGTGCTTCTGGATGGGGATTGCCATCTGTAGGTGCTTGGAACCAAGCCATTAAATAAGGAAAAGGGCGATTCCACAAACCATCATACTTGAGAAGAACAGTTTTTAAAGCTTTGGCAACTGCTAGACGCTGCTTTTCGCTAAGATCTACAAAAGTAGCGACGGGTTGTATCGGGGCAACCCAAACTTCGTAAGGGTAACGGGCGCAGGCGGGGACGAAAGCAACTGCATCTTCATCTAAATAAATAATTCGCTGCTTATCTACAATCTCCTTTTGAATCAAATCTTCTAACAATCCCCGCCGATGTTCCTGATAATACCTCTGCTGCATCTCCAACATCTTTGCCGGAACCGATGGCACAAAGGGATATGCATAAATTTGCCCGTGGGGATGCAGCAAAGTTACTCCCATTTCCACACCTTTATTCTCAAAGGGCAATACATACTGAATTTGGGGAATTTCTCCCAGTATGCGGGTTCTGTCAGCCCAAACTTGCAATACCAATTCCAGATGATCCAGTGGCAGCGAACCCAGAGAAGCTTGCGGATCTTGAGTAAACACTACCACTTCGCAGGCACCGTTTGCCGGGATAGTTTCCACAACGCTAGCAGGCGGATTGTGTGCAGTCACCTTCATTGAGGGAAAGCGGTTATCAAAAACTGCCGCATCGTATCGTCCTTGGGGGAGTTCGGTGGGAAATTCAGGATCTTTGGTAGGTGCCAGGGGGTTATATTCGGGCGGCGGCATGAAGGTGCGCCCTTGACGATGACTGGCGTATGCAACCCATTCTCCCCGTAAGGGATGCCAACGCAGGTGTGGATTTGCTTGAATTGGCTCATTGCTGGGGCTGGGCGCTATAATTCCCTGTTCGATAGGATACCTGCTATATAAGGTGAGTTGGCGACCATCGGGTTTTAATAGTATCTGGCTGTACATCTTCGTTTAGCGATCGTCCGGCTTTAACTCTTGAAAGTATAGCTGCCCAGCTTTCTCGCTTGCCCCTACCTAGAGTCGCAGATGCGTATACGTAGCGTGGGCGGAAGGTGCATCTGTTCCACAGATTCCCTGAACTTCACAAGTTCTACACTTTTATGATGTAAGTTCAACTTACACACTTTAAAAAACTTGACGGTAAACAACAATGGATAAAACAGCTTTACTGAATAATATCACATCTGAGAAATCTTTCAACCGTATTAACTTGAGTAGCACCAACTTAAATAACGCCGACTTTAGTGGCTTTAATTTTCAAGAAGCCAATTTTAGTGGAAGCATACTTATTCAAGTAAATTTTTCCCAAGCCTATCTTAATGGAACCATACTCAATTACGCCGACTTAAGTTATGCCAATTTATCTCTATCTTATGCCCGCGAAACAGACTTTCGGGAGGCAAATCTATTTAAAGCAAAGCTGAATGAAGCTGATTTGATGCAAGCTAATTTCTGTTCGGCTTCCTTGTGGAAGGCTAAACTATATAAAGCTAACCTATGGGCAGCGTCTCTATGCGAAGCAGATTTGAGCGAAGCTGACTTAACCGAAGCGAAATTGATTGAAGCATCGCTGATTGGAGCAAATCTTTTCGCCGCCAATCTGAGTGGAGCAAAACTATGGGGGGCGAGGCTAGGAGAAGCTAATTTAACTCAAGCTAACTTGACTGGTGCAGATCTAAGTTGGGCAAATTTGAGCGGTGCCAATTTAACGGGGGCTGACTTGCGCGGGGCAACCCTTCATAATACCAATCTTACTGGTGCAAAGCTGGATAAAACTATCATGCCTGATGAAACTATGGAGGCAGAAAAGCCAGTAATATCATGCCAGTTTAATCACTTCCTTTATAATTTGCCGCTTTTTGTCCATAGTTAGACATAGTAGGTTGGGTTTCATTACCTCAACCCAACCTACCCTACCATTAGCTATTAGCAGTCTGTAGTTTCCCACTGTTGAACTAGAGGAATTAGTTGCTCTACTTTTCTATCCAGTTGTTGCTTATATGCCAACTCCTCTAACCACTGTTGCGGAATGCTAGAATATCCAAACCTTGCTCCTAATAACGCACCAGCAACGGCTGCATTGGTGTCTGCGTCTCCGCCTTCATGGATAATTTGCAGCACCCCATCTTCATAAGAAGCGGCGTGAGTCAGCGCCCAAAATCCTGCTGCCATTGTTTTGAGAGTATACCCCATTTTGTTTGCTTCCCCTAGTGAAAGTGCATCCAATGATTCTGTTGCTGCTTTGTCAAAATACTCCTGAATTAAAGGAGAATAGGGTGCTACTTCTAGTGCTATTTCTTGAATCATATCTTCAATATTAAGATGACCGCGCAATAGGTAACTAATTGCTAAACTAACCGCAACAGATGAGCCAACGCAGCGGGGGTCATAGTGAGTTATTTGGCAAACTTGCTCTGCATTTTGTTTCACTTTTTCGGGAAAAGGATATTCCCAAATTCCTAATACAGATGTTCTCATTACGCCACCATTGGCAGCTGCTTGTTGCTCGGAATCTTCCCAGAATTTTTGGGC
Source organism: Argonema galeatum A003/A1 (assembly GCF_023333595.1). Taxonomy (GTDB): domain Bacteria; phylum Cyanobacteriota; class Cyanobacteriia; order Cyanobacteriales; family Aerosakkonemataceae; genus Argonema; species Argonema galeatum. The sequence continues at coordinate 16,969 of NZ_JAIQZM010000018.1, read as the reverse complement.
TGCTATATAATAGTTTCGATAAACATCAGGTTGGAAAAAATGGCGGGAAAAAAGCACTTCGTAAGTTGTTCTCCCAATGCCGGGATTAGCGGCGGATGCCCATTTATAAAAACGCAGTCCGATATCTAAGACATCGACTTGCTGTTTTTCTACAAGACTATCTAGAATACACAACATTTGATCGGTATCATCTGTCCAATCGCCTACTACCCACGCCGAACGATACCGATCGCGCACAATTTCACTATACCGCCTTAATCCATTTGGATAATATTCTGCAACTTGGGATTTTGATAAACCTTCTGTCCCTAAACCCAAAGCATCGCCAATTGCTTGACCGTAAATAATACCACGAATTTTGTCAGCGATCGCTGTACCCATCAAATTTAAAATATCCGGTTCATTCAGATTTTCTATATTTTTGGTTTTCAATAATCTGGCGATCGCAACAGCCCAATCGCTGTCAATCCATTCCAAGTTAGGGAAGGGAATCACTCTTTCAGCTGTCCAATGGCCGTAACTGAGAGCCATTTCCATCCCAATGGCAGCAATATTGTTGGAAGAGTGAATAATTACAGGGCATTGTGCAGGTTTTGATGCTAAATAATCTACTACATCACGACCAATTCCAGGGTCAAATACTTCCCCATTATGTTTTCTGTTGGGGCCTAGATCGTGATCGAGACTGATGAGGATGCAGTCGTGCAAGTGGTTTGAGAGCCACTCTATCATATCCGGGGCATTGTCGAAGAATACGTGCGACCATTTTGAGAAAGACTCGTTGAGGCGATCGCGCATTGGTGCTATACGCCCTTCGTAATCTTCCAAAACAACTATGAACTCCGTCATGATAACTGCATCCATCAAGTTTTTTAAGGGTTTGTCCTAACTCTTGCTCAGCATTGGCTCAATTTGCTGTCTTTGGTATTGCAACTCTCGTGCTAAAGGTTGGTAGATTTCGCGATCGCCTACCTCGTTAGGATAATCCCAAAGGCCGTTGTGGCAGTGGCGATCGTCATCCCAACCCGGATGGTTAACAATTGGATACAAGCACAGGCCATCAATGGGAATACCCATCTGAATGGCGGCGACTACCTCACTGCATACATAGTTAAACCATGTAGGACGAAAATTATCCTCAGTCCCCGTTTCAGCTATAAACAGAGGGCGTTCGTAACGTTCGTAAACCTCCTGTAACATATACCTGAAGGGGGTATACAGGGGGTCGTCCAGCTTCATGGGGTCTTGATTGTGAATCCACTGGTTGCGATCGTAATAATTTACCCCAATAATATCCAGATATTTTTCCTTACCGCCCAGTTCGTGTCGTTGACGCCCAGCCAGCATATCCCATCCTTGGTACTGGGATAAGCGGTAGTCCTCCGCAAGAATACGATCTTTCAATTTTTTGGGATCGGCAATAATATTGATTGCCGGGTCAATATGGACAATTCTGGCACTAGGATTAATATGCCAGACTGCTTCTATGGCTGCGATCGCCGATCGCACCAATTGTGCTTTTAGTTCATCCCCCCGTTTTTTGCAAAACGGATTGATATAAGCTGCATCGCCACCCGCCCAAGAAACGAATGAAATCTCGTTGACAGGGCAAATAAAAGGTACTGTGTCAGTTTCGCTACTTAGCACTTCCATAAAGGCAAGCACCATACGTTCAAAACGTTCGATAAAAGCTGGACTGAAGATATCAATATCATCAGGCCATCCGTAGTGGAAGAGATCCCAGATTACCTGCATACCCATGTCCCGCGCTGTGCGGATCGTGGGCAGCACGCTGGAAAAGTCGTACTTGCCAGGTGTCGGCTCGATCAGGTGCCAGCGAATGCCTTCGCGAACAGTTAATATACCTTGCTCTTGTAAACGTTTGTAGTCGGCGGCAAGAAACTTATCGTGTCCGGTGGCTGCAACTACGTCTAGACGTTTTCCGGATGGCAAGCGATGGGTGGAACATTCAAAGCCACCGATAAAAAAACTCTCAAAGATGCTCATCGGTAATTGGTAATTGGTAATTGGTAATCGGTCAGGGGTAGTAGGCAGTAGGTGGTGGGGAAGAAGGGAGGGGGAAAAGTTAAGGGAAAATACCCCTTTCCCCTTAACTTTTCCCATTACCCATTCCCATTCCCATTAGCTTTCAAAAGGTCAACTTCTGACCATTTTGCTTCATGGGCTTCTGGTAGTGCATCTTCCTCTTCGGTAGTCCAGCCAAGAGTTGCTGCTTTAATCGCCTCAATAGAAAACTTCGGCGTGCGATCGGCATACAATAGACCGTTAGCTTCCTGGAAGGTATCCGTTAGCTGCGTGTAGCAAAAGCCGCTGAACATTTCCACCTTGTTGACCCCATTTAGCAAGGCGGTATAGTTCTTTTGCAACTCCGAGACATTTGAAAATTGCGCGTATCCCCAGATTTTGTCAGCATTGGGGGTTTCCCTTGCGGCATAGGCTATCCCACCAAACTCGGTGAGCATTACTGGCTGTCCGCTATGAGGATAACCATCCAGCGTCAGGACGCGACCTCCCGGACGGCGGCGATCGAAGAGTTCCGTTATGTTAACTTGAGGCCCGTAGCGCTTTGCTAAGCTCTTGGCCTTGTTGCGATCGTGAACTCCGTAGTCGTGGATACCAATGATGTCAGTTGCCGTACTCTCCCAGCCGTCGTTGCCAATCACCGGACGAGTCGGGTCTAGGGTTTTGGTCAAGTGGTAGAGTGCTTGGACATAGTTACGGTGAGCCGCCGTCGCCGTCAGGTCGGGAACTCCCCAAGATTCGTTGAAGGGCACCCACACCACGATGCACGGGTGGCTGGAATCCCGCTGGATTACCTCAGTCCATTCTTTGGTGATCCTTTCTACGGCTTTGGGAGTGAATCGATAGGCGCTGGGCATTTCTTCCCAGACCATCAGACCGAGTACATCCGCCCAGTACAAGAAGCGAGGATCTTCAATTTTTTGGTGCTTGCGGACACCGTTGAAGCCCATTGCTTTGACTAGCTCGACATCCTGCCGCAGTGCCTCATCTGAGGGCGCGGTAGTCAGCGTGTCGGGCCAGTAGCCTTGGTCTAGAACTAGGCGCAGATAGTAGGGATGCCCGTTGAGCATGAAGCGATCGCGCTGTATACTCACCGTCCGCATTGCTGTATAAGACTTTACTTCATCAAGTAGAGTGTCATTATGCCACAGTTGCACCTTTACATCTATTAAAGTTGGTTTTTCGGGACTCCACAACAACTCGTTACGGTAGTCGTCGATACCAGGGTCAGAAAGTGCGATGCGTCGGTGGATCTCGCCGTTGATCACTTCGTAGGTATCGTTCACCAGCAGTTGGCAGCCAACTGTCAGTTTGACTTTTATTTGGATACCATCGTCCAGTGCGCCCGCAACAAAAGCTTCAAAGCCAATTTCCCAGCGATCGAAATGCGGCGTCCAGCGTATACGATCAATATAAGTGCTGGGAACAACCTCAGCCCAAACCGTCTGCCAGATACCGCTGGTACGCGGATACCAAATACTGTGCGGTTCGAGCTGCCAATCCTGCTTTCCACGGGGCTTGGCTAAATCGTGCGGGTCGTCCTGCGCCCAGACTGTGACTTTCTGCGGCCCATTTTCATTCAATACAGGTGTAATATCGATGCTGAAAGGGGTGTATCCGCCTTCATGTTCCGCCATAAATTGACCGTTGACCCACACGCGGGCGTGATAGTCTACAGCCCCGAAGTGCAGTAGCACCCGACCTTCACCTTTGTCTACCTCAAATTCGCGTTCGTACCAGCAGTTCGGGTGAAAACCCCTGTCGCCTATACCGCTCTTGGCAGATTCCGGAGCGAAGGGAACTTCAATTGTATGAGTCCAGTTAGGAATATCAGTGGGTTTTGTAAATCTTCCCCGATCGTCAAAAGTAAAGCTCCAAAGGCCGTTTAGGCAAATCCAGTTGGCCCGCTCTAACTGCGGACGCGGATAAGCTGTTTCAGGCTGGGAAACAACAGCGCCGTTGTTGCGATCGGTGGGATTTTTCACATAACAATCTTCAAGCCACTTACCAAAAGTGTTCATAAGAGACATCTACCATAGGTTATATCTCTATCTTACCCATTGGTATCCGAGCTGTAACTATTTTTGGTAAATTATTTGAAAAAAATTTTAAGCCTTACAGAATCGTAATTCTTAGTGATGAGTCCGTTTTTAAGCTAGTTTTTTTCTTAATATAGCCACAGTCACATAGGTTAGGACAGTATCGATCGCTTAAAGCAAGGAAGCGACTGTGTTTGTACTAAAGCCGAAGCACTTTGCTATAGCAGTTTCGTTTTGAGCAAATATAGTTCCCCCTTTCCTCGCTTTCTCGCAGTCCCCAGAAGCAGCCTTGGACTCATATAAGAACCGCTACAATGTGGTTTTAGCGATCGTTTAGATGGCTTGACCTCAAAACAAGTAAGCTCCAAGCTGCTATACAGATACAGCTTAGAGCTTAGAAAAGTTATTACTATTTCAGGTTTTTGGCTTTTATAGCCACAGTCACATCGGTTAGGACAGTATTAAACGCTCAAAGCAAGACGGGGACTGTGTTTTTACTAAAGCCGAAGCACTAAGCCTTTATCACTTTGCTATACATTTGGTCGGCTGGCTAAATCCTAAAATTGACCAGAGACCTATTTTTTTAGCAGCATTCTGCTATTAAATTCATCCAGACTAGCAAAAACTTGAAAGACCAGATCCAAGCCGGTAAGTTCAAATAATATTCTGACCTGCTCGTTCAAAGAGCAGATGAACAAGTTACAGCCAGCGGATCGAATCAATTTGAATGCTTCCACTAAAACCATTAATCCAGAACTGGTAATAGATGTTAGATTCTTCAAATCCAGCAAAACAATATTGGCACCAGCCTTGACAACATCCTCGATTTCTTGATGAAACTGAGTAGCCATATTGCTGTCCAAAACATCAGGATACTGGACAACTTTAACAACCTGACTCATATCCCAAACCTCAATAAGTAGTAATAGTTTTTCGATTTCGGCTAATTTACGTTGAGTAGCCCTTCTTTTAAAATCTATCATTCCTGTTATATCCATTCCTCTATCTGTAGGCATGGGTCTGCATACAAAAGTAGTATTCTATAAACATTAATTTGACAATGCTATTCAGAAAATATAAATCCTAAACTGCTTTTAAGATTATTTTGTATTCAGGAACACAAACTCAGTTAGCATTAAACCTATTCTTTTGGTAGAAATGAACTAGCCTTTCGATAGTTGAATTAGTAAATGCAAGCTAAAATTGTCTTTGGAAACGCCGATATTGAAGGTGCGAGTCGCTGGGGTTGGTTCATCGGTCATTTTGTAACTCCGACCGACGATCCCCGTTCAACCTCAGATCTAGAAGTGAAATGGGGAGTTCACCCAGCCGGAGAGGGTAGATCTCAGTGGGGAATGAACGCCCAAGCAACCACACTTTCCATTCTTATTAAAGGACGATTCCGCGTTCAGTTTCCCGATCGAGAAGTTGTACTATCCCGCGAAGGAGATTATGTTCTCTGGTCTCCTGGTGTGTCTCATTGTTGGTTGGCTGAGGAAGATTCTACTATTTTGAGTGTCCGATGGCCATCCCAGCCAGGAGATACCGTAGCAATGTCAACGCAGTCTCAGGTAAATGAGGAAAACTTGTAGATTGTTAAATTCCTAATTTTATAAACATTTTTGGTCATCTTTTGGCGCACTATTAAATTTGATATCATAACTCAGTCAAAACTATTTGGCAGATTACCATCGCTTATTTGTTCTTCTACCTGAATGCCAGAGAAAGATCGGTAATAATAGCCTGTTGCCGGAGTCTTTCGCACATCTTCTTTAATGGCATCCAAATCAATGTAACTGTCAGCAACATTCAGCAAGATTTCGCTAGTCATAGACCGCAGACCAAGGACTTCAACCCGCGCGCCTCGGTAACTAACTGCATTAACGGCATAGGCTAGATCTCCATCACCGCTGACTAAGATGGCAGTATCGTAGTATTCGGCCAAAGTTACCATATCTACAGCAATTTCCACGTCCAGATTACCTTTTTTAGAGCCGTCTGGAAGCTGGATTATATCTCTACTAATCACGCGGTAGCCGTGACGACGCATCCAGTGCAAAAAACCCTGCTGCTTTTCATTCGTCGGATCTACTCCGGTGTAAAATAAACAGCGCAACAGCGGAGAACCATTAGTTAAATAGCAAAGAAGTTTGAGGTAGTCAATTTCAATGCCTAGTTCTAAAGCTGCATAAAATAAATTCGAGCCATCTATAAAAATAGCAATACGACCGCGATTTGAGCGATTTAAAACAGCCATGTCGCTAGCATTAGCTTGAGAATAAGAGGATATTTCAGGATCGGTATACTGCATCTCTATTGCTGCTTTATGGTGGATTACTCTACTGCTGTCTATGGTTTTTCGATCGGGCAGTAGAGGCTTGATTGGCTCTATGGCTTTTGTCGAGGATTCGTTAATGGGCGATCGCGTCGGGTGCGATAAGCGTGTTTGCTTAAAAATATACATCAGTTTATTACTCCCTGAATGTCCTTTTTATGCAAGAATGTTTTAATGCAAAAAGGAAAACACAAAGGAGCAATACCTTTTTGTTTTCCCTTATTTATTGCCGAACCAGCGTTCTAAACGGTCAGAGCATGACCGTTCTCGATATGCTGCTCCAAAGTGCTACGTGCGATTAGGTTAGAGTACATTGTGAGAGCCTGAGCCACAACCTGATCCATATTGTAATACTTGTACGTCGCCAACCGTCCCACGAAATGCACATGGGGAGTTGCTTCAGCCAACGCCTTGTATTTCTTGTAGATTTCGGCATTTTCTGGGCGCGGTACAGGGTAGTAAGGGTCTCCCTCAGCACGCGGCAACTCGTAGACAATGCTAGTTTTCCCGTGTGACTGTCCCGTCAGATACTTGAACTCCGTAACGCGGGTGTATGGATGTTCGTTAGGATAGTTCACCACTGGCGCTGGTTGATACGTCGGTGTATTGTGCGTTTCGTGCTTAAATTCCAGCGATCGATAAGGTAACTTCCCGAAGCGGTAATCGAAGAAGGCATCAACTGGCCCTGTATACACCATTTCCCGATACGGAATCACATCCTGAATCTCCCGGTAATCGGTGTTGAGCATCACCTTGATGTTCGGATGAGACAACATCTTCTCGAACATTCGGGTATAGCCGTGTAGCGGCATTGCCTGATACGAGTCCGTGAAATATCGATCGTCCCGGTTCGTCCGGGTTGGCACGCGGGCGATCACAGACTTGTCCAGTTCAGAGGGGTCCATACCCCATTGCTTGCGAGTGTAGTTGCGGAAAAACTTCTCGTAGAGTTCCCGACCCACTTTGCTGACAACTACATCTTCTGAGGTGCGGATATATTCTTTTGGTTCAGCTACCGACTCGAAAAACTTGGTCAACTCGAATGAGTTAAGATTGAGCCCGTAAAGCTTATTGACAGTATCGAGGTTAATCGGAATTGGCAGTAGCTGACCATCCACGCTGGCAAGTACGCGATGCTCGTATTGTCGCCACTCGGTGAAGTTCGAGAGATACTCGAATACTTCGCGGGAGTTGGTGTGAAAGATGTGCGGGCCGTATTTATGCACGAGAATACCGGCATCATCATAATGGTCGTAGGCATTCCCGCCGATGTGATTGCGAGTATCAACAATGAGAATTTTTTTGCCAAGTTGAGTGGCAAGTCTCTCTGCAAGGACGCTTCCAGAGAATCCCGCTCCGACAATTAGGTAATCGAACATAGTTAGTTAATTGCTGATAGGTGAAGAGAATTTGAAATTTTAGATTGAAAAATTCAAGCTTGAATTTTTCAATCTTGAAATTACTAATTACTTAGTGACCGCTGACTGCATCAGTTCCGTCATGCGATCCCAAGTGCGATCCCAAGAGTTTTGTGCTAGGAAGGTATCAACGCTTAAGAGCCATCCCGATTGATGAGGATTTTCATTGAGCGCCGTCTCAGCTGCTGCAACAAAGTCTGCAACTGTATCTGCAATTCGCACCAAACCGTTCTCTCCGTAGGGGCGAACAACATCCCGGATTGAGGTAGACACAACTGGCTTACCTGCGGCGAGGTATTCGGGAGTTTTGGTAGGGCTAATAAACCTTGTTGAGGAGTTGCGTGCAAACGGCAGCATCGCTACATCCCACCCGGCAAGATATGCAGGCAACTCTTTATATGATTTGCCCCCAAGATAATGAATATTTTGGGGGCGCGGCAATATTGCTGGATCGATTTTGACAACTGGGCCGATGATAACTAGATGCCAGTCGGGTCTCGCTGCGGCAATGCCTCCAAGCAGTTCGATATCCATCCGTTCGTCTATCACGCCAAAGAATCCCAGGCGGGGATGGGGAATATCTGCTTGGTCTGCTGGATCTGCTGTGAAGTTTCTCGCCTGTGCAAAGTGCGCCTTTTCGATGCTACTGGGAAATGCGTAGACGTTCGGGTGGCGATCGCGTTTTGCTTCGTAAAGGCTTTGTCCACCTGTAAACACTATGTCGGCACGCTTGAGGAGTTCAGCTTCGGATTCCCTCATCGCAGGCGGCGCTCCGTTGAATGCGGACAGCTCGTCCATGCAATCGTACACGATCGCTAACGGCTTTAAGTGGCGCGTGAATGCCATAGCCATCGGTGTGTAGTACCAAAATATGTACTGACCGATCTGGCGTTCTGCAAATAACTCGCCCAGCAGCATTTGTAGAGCTGTATTTACTTCTGACTGACTCAATCCTTCTTTCAAGTGCGGCACCACAACCCAAACCCCACTCTCGCGCCTGCCGATATCCAGTCGCCCTGAAGAGTCGCTGCTAAAAATTGGCTCTTCGATAAAGAATACACGCCGTTCTTTTGCACAGCGGCTCAGAAGATGTTGCGGTCTTTGGTACACAAAATCCCAGCGCAAATGTGACAAGCAGACTAGATCGGGCGGCTCGGTCAGGGAAGGTGCAACAACCTTAAAATGCTTGTTGGACGAGTCAATCTTCAATTTGGAAGTAGGTATGGATGGCGATTCAGCTTGCATATATAGCTGGACTTCGTCCTGCTGCGCTAACGCTTCACGCTTCTCCCCTGACACAACATTGCTAATATCGTTCTTTATTTGAGCTTTGTGTGGGGACATAGTTAGCCTCTGATATTGGTTAAGCGTATTTTTCGAGATGTCTTAGCAAATGGATATGGGAATTTTGCTTGGAAACCTCCAAGCACAAGTTATACAAGGATGATCATCGTGAAAAGATCGCTCGCACGGCGTTTGCCTGGGAGAATCGCTGTTTTACTTACGGCTTTGATAACTCGCGAGGCAGTTGTTCATTCTTCAATTTGCTACTGATAGCAATGTTATAAGCTTTTATCAAGCTCAGCTTCTCCCTGAAGGATGAAACTATTACTACTGCTGGCAAAAATATTTACTGACTTTCTGCCTAAACTGTCCTGAAGGAAAAGCTGCTTCTACCTAAAGTATAAACTTTACGTTCAATAAAGTGGTGATTTCTAATACAAAAAACTTTTATGTTTAGTGCTAAGTAATTTTCCAGTCTTTCTCTGTCTCTTGAATGATATAGATTACGCCTAAAGGCGTAGGAGCCTTTTAAGTCTATAGGCAGGGATTTCTCATTTCGTAAGTAGCTACTATCAAGCCATGACAGCAATGTTGAGATTTGTTTAGGAGCCTGAGCTATTCCCCGCAAGGAAGCGACTGTGTTTGCACTCAGGACTCAGCACTCAGGACTCAGCACTTTGAAAAAGTGAGAACAGTGCTGCAAAAACCGAGATGGAATTTGTGGACTCCCAGCAAAATGAAGATGCACGTAAGAAGCATGAACTTGTTGCAACTGCCATCCTTCTTGTGTTGGTAAACTTTGGGAATTATACCCTCGTACTTCAAACAAAGGTGTTTCCGGTGCTTTAGATAAACTAGAGCGGTGAAACTCATGACCCCAAACTGTTGCCCCAGCTGGTAGGAGGGGACTGTCTTGCAATGCAGTTGCCTGTCGATAACCTAATGTTAGACGCTCACCCATTACAGCTGTTGTAGGCAATACTCCGATCATAGGCCAAGATTGCCCATTAAAATCAACTATTTGCTCGCATAAATACATTAAACCGCCACACTCTGCATAAGTGGGCATTCCAGATAGAATCGCCGCCCGAACGGCATTGCGTGCTGAGCAATTTGACGATAATTCTTGTGCAAATATTTCTGGGAAACCACCCCCAAAATATAGTCCTTGGACTCCCGCAGGTATTTCTGGATCGGTGAGTGGACTCCAAGGCACCAGTTGGGCCCCTAACTGTTCTAGCAACTCTAGGTTATCTGCGTAATAGAAATTGAAGGCCCGATCGCACGCGATCGCGATTTTGGATTTTGGATTTTGGATTTTGGATTGGAAATTGGGAATTGGTAATTCTTTTTTGCATCTCAGTAGGGGCAACAGCTGTTCCCAATCAAAACAGGTGTCTCCCAAATGTGCAAGTCGATCTATTATAATATCTAACTGGGGAAGTTCTGCTGTGGGCACTAAACCGAGATGTCGGTCACCAATTGTAATATTATCCTGACGCCGCAATACTCCCAGAATGGGTAGATTTAAAGGTTCGAGGGCATCTTTGAGAAGTTCCAGATGGCGATCGCTCCCTACCCGATTTAACACTACCCCAGCTAATTTAATACTGGGGTCGAAAGAACGATAGCCATGTGCTAGAGCCGCCACCGATCCCGATAACCGACTGCAATCAATTACCAGCACTACGGGCAAGTTTAGCAGATGTGCAATGTGAGCCGTACTGGCTTCATGGATCGTCCTCGGCTGAGATTCTTCCCCATACCCCTTCACGCCATCAAATAAACCCATTACTCCTTCCACCAAGGCATATTCTACGCCTTGAGTATGGCGGGCAAAACATTGCTGCGGGTAAGACAAATTTGTCAAAACCGGGTCTAAATTGCGACAAGGTAACCCGGTAACATACTGATGAAACATCGGGTCGATGTAGTCAGGGCCAACCTTAAAAGATTGAACATTGAGATTCCGACGCTTCAAAGAGGCCAGCAGGGCGAGTGTGACTGTTGTCTTGCCCACCCCGCTGCGTTCGCCTGCGATAATTAAAGCCATTTTTAGGGGCTAGGCAAGAGGGAAGAGGAAAGAGGGAATTTCATATCATGTCCTTACGCATCGGTTACCTAAAAAATTCCTGTTCTTATTCTTATCTGCGTTCCGGAGCGTTCCAGAGTCTACCCTACGGGAAGGCGAAGCGCCTACATCTGCGGTAAAATTTTAACCTAACGATGACAGACAATTTGACGATATCACTCATGTACTAAAGATGCAACCAAACTTGATATCAGATTTAAAATTTTAGATTAAAGAATTGAAAATTGAAAGAGAAAATTTTAGATTTCAGATTTCTTTTTTGAAATCTAAAATCTAAAATCTAAAATCTAAAATTCCCTAGCCTCCTACCAATTTGAGAATAGCAGCCGTGACAGCCATGCTTTCCTCGTAAAGACGATCGCGACCCCAGCGTTGTAACTGCTGACCGAGCAAGTTTTCCGCCTTTTGGTCAAAAAGCGGCGTTACTTGTTGAATGCGACAGGATTGGGCCCCGCCGCCAGCTTCCATCCGCATACAACCGCCCGTTTCGGAACACAAAACGGTACAGCAGTCAGCGTTCGCGTTCGTAGAGGTCAAACGCAGGGCAATTAGGTCGCCGGGTATATCTCCTGAATCTGCGGTGGGAATTGCCGCCAGTTCTGCTTCTATTTGTCGCCCATCGGCAGCCACGAACTGAATGCGCTCGATCTCGTAGTCGCCGCCTTCCTGTTGATGAGAGACGGGTTGCCATTGCAACCGACTTGCCAGCCAACCCAAATACATGAGTGGCTGAGTGGGATTGCCTTTTTCGTAGTCTAGAGTTACGCGATCGATCTCCTTGATAGAAGCACGACGTTCGGGTGGGTCAAACGCTTCTGCGCTCAACTCTTGCCATGCGGCTAGACGACGCCAGTTCAGGTCGGAAATGGGAATGCCAGACTCTAGCAAGCTTTGCACTTGCAGCAACTCTGCCTTTGGATCGTTGAAGTGACTGGAGTCAATAATAATTGAATTGCAAGACTCTGACAGTCGCTTGAATAGGCTGTTTTCCAGGTCTGGTGTTGCCTTCCACCAGAGGAATTTGGGCAGATCGCCGATCAGTAGTGCAGGAAGCATTCCGGCAATACGTTCTATTGCTGCTTCGGTACCTCTGAGGGTGATGTATTCGCAGCAGATCAGGCTACCGCCAGTTTGCTTTTGCACGGGACAGTAGGCGGATACCTGAGCTGTCACGCCTTCATCTTCTCCTGCCATTGGGCAAAGGGCGAGGATGCGGCAGGGGTTGGCTGCGGCTATAGCATCGGCTACACCAGAACCGCCAGCATCTTGGGCATACTGGGGAATCGCTGAGCCGTTAACATCTAGTGTGACTGCCTGCCCCCGTTTTTTAGCAACTTCTTCTCGCAGTCGAGCTACTGTTTCCGGATTCGACTTCCCTGTCACTGGCAGTTTGAAGCTTTTCTGGGCAGCCTCCAGGGCTGAGTCGGTGCGCGGCCCATCAATTCCATCGATCGGCCCGGTGTAAAATCCCAAAGCTGCTAATAGTTGTTGAGTTTCTTCTGGTTCGTAAACTACTAAGCTAAATGTCGCAGCTCTAGTTGCAGCAGGATAAGCACCGTCACCGGTACTGCTGTAACTTTGCCAAATTTGACTGAGTTCTGACTCAATCTCGCTGATGGAGATATCCTTTGGCGGCTGCAAGGAAACGAGCGGAGCGGATTTTGTAGCCATAATCTTATTTTGGATGAAAGGAACGGAATTGAAAAAGAATGTTAGATGTTAGACTTTAGATTTCAGATTTGTTTAAATTTGAAATCTAAAATCTAACATTTGAAATTCTTAAAGTCTGCGCCACCGACGACCATCGCGGTTAATCAGGTGTTCGGCTTCGGCTGGTTCCCAAGTTCCCGCTTCATACTGAGGAATCTTAGCTGGATCTGTGGGTGCTTCCCAGACTGTGAGCGCTGGTGTCACCACCCGCCAAGCTTCTTCCACTTCATCGGCACGGGTAAAGAGAGTTTGGTCGCCGATCATGCAGTCTAGTAATAAGCGATCGTATGCGTCGCCACTCGTCTGTCCAAAAGCCGCACCATATCGGAAGTCCATCTCGACGGTACGACTTCGCACTTCCAGTCCTGGCATTTTTACTTCAAAACGCAAAGCAATTCCCTCATTCGGCTGAATCCGCATAATCAGCACGTTGGCATTAACTTGTTGCGCTGCTGATTGAAACAACAAATAAGGCACTTCCCGAAACTGGATGGCAATCTCCGATACTTTTTTCGGTAGCCGCTTGCCAGTTCTCAGGTAAAACGGCACTCCTTGCCAGCGCCAGTTATCAATCAGAAATTTCATCGCCACATACGTTGGTGTGGTGGAATTCGGATTGACTCCCGGCTCTTGTCGATATCCCGCCGCAGGTTGACCCTTCATCCAACCACCAGCATACTGGGCTCGGATGGCTGAGTACTCCAGATTACGCACATCTGCCAGGTGGGTAGCTTGAATTACTTTAACTTTTTCACCGCGAACGCTATCGGCATCTAGGGAGTTGGGCGGCTCCATTGCGGTGAGACAAAATAGTTGCATTAGGTGGTTCTGCACCATGTCGCGCAACGCCCCGGAGGTTTCGTAGTAGCCAGCGCGGTCTTCTACTCCTACTGTTTCTGCTACGGTGATCTGGACGTGATCGACGAACTGGCGATTCCATAATGGTTCAAAAATCGCGTTGGCAAAGCGAAATACGAGTAAGTTTTGAACGGTTTCTTTGCCCAGATAGTGGTCGATGCGATAGACTTGCTCTTCTTTGCAGGTTTGACGCACTACTCGGTTGAGGCTGCGGGCTGAACTCAAATCGCGACCAAAGGGCTTTTCGATCACCAGTCGGGTTTTAATGGGATCTTCGAGCATCTGTGCTGTCCCTAACTGGCGAATCGCTTCTGGAAAGAAGTTAGGAGAAACGGCTAGGTAGAAAACCCGATTTCCCCGCGTGCCCCGTTGACCATCCAGTTCGCTGAGGAATTGTTTCAGTTTCTGATAGCTTTCCGGGTTGTCCATATCGCCGGGGCAGTAGAACAAGCCTTGGGCAAAGTCTTGCCAGACTTCCTCAGAACCAATGCCATCGGAGAACTGCTCAATTCCTTCTCGCATTTGTTCGCGAAAGTAATCGTGGCTCCAATTCCTACGGGCCACACCTACGATGGTGATTTCTGGGGGCAGTCGGCGATCGCGTTTGAGATGATAAATCGCTGGTACCAGTTTGCGTTGTGTGAGGTCGCCGGATGCCCCAAAGATGACGATGATCAGGGGTTCTGGTGTCCGTTCTTGTTGTAAGCCTACCCGCAGGGGATTTTCTAGGAGTGTTACCATCTTCTATTTTTTTCCTTCTAGAGCATCGAGTCTTGCTAGTACTGCTTCATATTTGGCAGTCATTTCCGCCAGTTGTTGGGTGAGGGAGTTGATTTGCCCCTCATATTCTGCTTTGATTTCAGCCCTGATTTCTTCTCTAAGTTCAGATCTGATTTCAGCCCTAATTTCTTCCCTAAGTTCAGATCTGATTTCTGCTCTAATTTCTTCCCTAAGCTCAGCCCTGACTTCCTCTCTAATTTTCGATCTTTCGTAAGCAAGACGGCGTTCCCAATCAATGTCTCGTTGTCGGAGTTCAGCTTTGAGCTGCCTGTTCTCTTCACGCAACTGCTCTATTTCGGCAGCAACCGCAGCAGTACGGCGTTCCCTGTCCAGATCTCTTTGTCTGATTTGCTCCTTGAGGCGCTGATTTTCCAGGCGCAACTGCCCCAATTCTTCTGAAGTATCCCCAGCAGTTCGCCTTGTTGTTCGGGAAGACACTCGCTCATCAACCAAGCGCTGAACAGCTGCACCAGTGGGGATGCCGTTGGGTGCTAACGCTACTGCTTCTTGCCAAATTTCCAGTTGTATCGCTGGAGGGAGTTGGGTCAAGGGACGGACTTGACGCTCGTTGGTAGGATTTTTGGAACCCATGGGTTCCAAATTTTCCATTACCCGTGCTGCGCCAATAAACCGATTAGCCGTCTGTCTTGCTATGCCCCACTTCTCCTGGCAATAATCCTCAAAGGTTTTGTGGGTTTCCCGATATAGTTTGTTCTCTCGAATCTCGTCGAGAGCCTTACCGACTTCGTAAAAGGTCTGAAGTCCTTGTTGGACGATCGCTTCTAGTTCTTCAAGCCGAAGCCTTTCGGTAGTATCGAGTTGGGCGTTGACACAGTTGCTTTCTAAGATATCGTTTGCAGTTGGCATAACGGTAAATTCCCCGATCGCAATTATTCTCATTTAGGCAAAGGGCTCTTTTAGAGTTGTCATGCTTTTGTTCAAACAAATAACATTTTTATGCCTCTGCCCCTCTGCTCCTCTGCCCCTCTGCCCAAATAGCATAGTAAATACGGAAGAGGCAGATTTCCACTCCCCCTCCCATACCAAAAGAAGGGGGAATGCACAAACGGGAACCTCAACCTAAACTGGCGCTAGCTGTTTAACCTTAGTTTCCAGTGAGTCCATCAGAGATTGGAACGGCTTTACGAATTTATCAATCCCTTCCACCAGCAGTTCATCCATGACTTGATTGATATCGATGTCGATGTCTGGATCTTTGAGACTTTCGATCAGATGGTAGGCTTCTTCCACCCCAGTCTCAATGCGATTGGCAACATCGCAGTGATCGGCGCAAGCTTCAATTGTGTTGGGTGGCAGAGTGTTCACCGTGTCTGGGCCTACTAGCTCATCGACGTACATGACATCGCTGTAGTGAGGGTCTTTGGTGCTGGTGGAAGCCCAAAGGAGCCGCTGAACTTTGGCACCTTTTTGGGCCAATGCTTGCCAGCGATCGCTCTGGATAATCTCCTTATATTTCTGGTAAGCGATTTTGGCATTAGCGATCGCTACCTTACCTTTAACCGCTTTCAGTGCTGCTTCCTTTTCGATCCGGTCAACACCTGAAGAGAGCTTGTCGTCAATGCGCTTATCTATATTAATGTCGATCCGGCTGAGGAAGAAACTCGCTACTGAGGCAATGTTGCCGATCTCCTTACCTTGGGCTGCCCGTTTTTCCAATCCCCGAATATAAGCCCATGCCGTATTCACATAGCTTTCCACGGAGAACAGCAGGGTGACGTTGACATTAATCCCATCTGCGATTACTTGTTCAACCGCAGGCAAACCCGCTGCTGTGCCCGGAATCTTGATCATCACATTTTCGCGACCGATTTCTTGGTAATAGCGGCGGGCTTCTGCGATCGTAGCTTCCGTATCGTGAGCGATCGTAGGTGGCACTTCAATGCTGATGTAACCATCGAGCTTATTCGACTCCTCATACACAGGGCGGAAGATATCGCAAGCGTGGCGGATATCGTCAAAAACCAGAGATTCGTAAATCTTGTAAGTTGGTAGTCCTTCGCTGATGCCATGAGCGATATCGACATCGTAGATCTTATTACCTGCGATCGCCTTCTCAAAAATGGCTGGATTGGAGGTTAGTCCACGAATCCCGCCCTCGTCAATCATTCGTTTGAGTTCGCCGGACTCGATCAAATCGCGAGTCAAATTATCCATCCAGATACTTTGACCGTATTCTTTGATTTCCAATATATGATTGGTTGTCATTGTTTTCCTTTTTTTTACTCGTAACTACTTGTGGTCAGAAGAGGCTCTCTTGCTAGGGGCTAGGGGCTCTCTTGCTAGGGGCTAGGGGCAGAGGGAGAATTTTCTTTCTTTTGACTTTTGACTTTTGACTTTTGACTTTTGACTTTTGACTTTTGACTTTTGACTTTTGACTTTTGACTTTTGA